>JBAXFO010000335.1:0-5706 GCA_037139885.1 Planctomycetota bacterium | reverse complement strand
GGGCAGCGCTTGTTCGCCGGCCGCACGTTCGAGCCTTTGGCCTGGCAGACCATACGTTGCCAGATACGCGACCAAACAGGCTGTCAGGAAATAGCTGCCGATGAGGGAAGTCCAGCCGATGGCGCCTTGCGGCCAAATCGCAGCGGCAATCTCGTCGTGCCGAATCTCAGCGGCACGAGCGTTCTTGTAGGCTTGATGTCCCGCTCGATACTCGTCTTCGAGCCCGATTGGCGGCACGCCGGGCTCCAAGCCGGATTCGCCCAATTGCTGTAGGAACGAACTTCGTTCCGCATATCGCGATTTGTCGTCGATGGGAACGGCGTGCAATTTTTGGAGCAAGATTTTATCCCCCCAGCCAGCCTTTTCCATGCTCAGTCCCATTGTCAACGACTTTTTTCGCAGCGTATTCAAGGCTCTTGCCCGTTGCACCTTTCGGACACCCAGGAGCGCGATGCGGCCGAACTGCAGGACAACTCCGACGAATAAACCGAAAAAGCCATCGACCAGTTCACGCGTCAACGAACGCGGCAGCAGGTTCGACGAAGGAGGAGTTGCCATGGTGTCGATCTCTCTCAAAAAAGGCGGCTATCGCGGCCGATAGACAACCCGACCGGGATGGCTCGTTCCATCGAGTTTCAAGAACAAACGGCTACACAGGACTACATCGCCCGGCGTGCCTCCCTCCGATGTTTCGACATCGGCCTCGGGATCGGTGCTGCCGCGAAGATTGGCGTAACGCCCCGATAGAACTTGCAGGTGCGCTTCGACGCCGGCGGCATAAGCGTAGTCACGTATGGCCGCGATTTGCGAACGGCTGGCTTTGCCGATCGCGGCAAACGCCGATCGGGGATGGGCGGGAGGCATGTGCAAGAGAGAATGGATCGATTCGTCCAGAGCCACCCAAGTCTGAGCCACCTGAACGGCGTTCCCTTCCGACTCGGCCTCGATGAATTGCTGGAAGCGATCGACGAGAACGCTCTGGTATCTGTTGCGATGGCCGTCCGCAAGCGCCGCCGTGCCAAAGCGAAAAAGGCTGCGCAGCATGTGTCGGAGCGAGCGGTCGTGCTCGATCCAACTCAAACAGGCGGCGACGGGTGGCAACATTTCCCGAGCGAGTTTGCCGGGCGATAAGTTCGCGACAAAGTCCGGCACTCTGCCGGTCGGCGTCAGGCGGATCTCCGTCGCGCCCGCGGACGTTGCCGGGACGAGAATATGCTCGGTGGGGCCGGCCCAATGTTCGGTCGTCGCTGGGAGGATTCCCGGGTCGACTGCCCGACGCCATTGTGCTTGCCAGGTTTCGGCCAATTCGGGCGAGGCGCGGAGCGTGAGCAGCCAGAGCTCGGCGGGCGTCAGCGTTGCCGCCAAACTTGCGAGCGAAGCGCCGCAAGTCGATGTCCATTCGTGCGACCGCTGCCACTCTTGAACCAAATTAAGCCAGGGCGACGGAGCTGTCGTTCGAGGAGCGTCCTTCTCCGTCGCATGCGTTTGCGCCGTTTCGCCGAACGCAACGCGAGCTGCTTCGGAAGAGTCGATGAGTTTGCGCAGTTCGTGCAAGCAATCTTTACCCAAAATTGCGGCCGGATCATCCGGCAATGACTCCAGGGCGGACTCCAGAGTCGCCGTGAGTCCGCGCAGCGACGCTCTCATCAAACGCTGAAGTTCGCTGCGAGGACCGCGAAGCAGTGACTCGATCGCGTCCATTAATGTTTTCCATTAAACGGATTGCGATCGTCGTCCGTTGCTCGGCTCGAAGCTGTGAGGGGGCGACGCAGCACGCATCCCGGCGCCGAGGCCAGGCAGCTTGCGTCCTTGCTTTCTTGATACGCAGGTTCACCCGGGTGCACCCGAAGGATGCCGTTCTCATCCAGCGTGAAGCGGTAACGGCGCGGAAAGACGGGTCGATCTCCGGGACGGCGAACAACGGCAAGCTTCACGTCGTCCTTGATCGCCGGGTGCTTGGCCCAGACGAAGAGCGATCCGTCGTCGAGAAAAGCCGATGCGCAATTCTTACTCAGCGCCATCCGCACCGTTACGTTCGCACCCGCATGACAGATCGCGTCGAGCGTCTGGCCGGCCTCGAACAGCACGGGGCCCTTCGCGGTGGGGCCACCAAAGTGAATCGTCCATTGCAGGATCCGATTGGCGTCGAACAGAGGCGGCAATTTCACGGGATCGATCTTAAGGCCGGCCGCAGTCTTTGGGTTCTCCTTTTTGGCCTTGTCCAACTGACCTTGCGTGAGGCGTTCCTCCAACTGCAGAAGCTGCTGCGGCAATGAGGTTCTCTCTTCTTTGTCGGCCAGCCGATAGTGGGGAAACTTGGTCTTCGGATCGCGCCGATAGTAGAGAACATCCACATTCAAGCGGTGATCGATCTCGAATTGCATCCAGACTTCGTCGATGAACTTCGAGTCTCCCCAGCCGTGTTGATCGAGAATCAGTTGTACGTTACTGATGCCCCAGATCGGTTGTTTGCCGTTTTTGAAATCAACACGCTTGAGTTCGACGAGAATCGCGCTTCCCATCCATTCGCTTCGAGCGATGCCTCGCTGCTTGTCCTCGTGGTCGATGCCGTAGACATCGAACAGTTCGGTACCAGCTTTCAAAACCTCTCTTCCCTCGCGAAAGAACGAGCACGGCAGCCGCGAAAACAGATTGCGGACGTCGAAATACATATAGTTGATGCCGCGCTGCAAATCGGCGATCGCTTCGGACGGGCTGAAGCGTTTGCGCCGCACGCTTTCGGCATAACACGCCCCAATGGAAGTCGACAGTTTTGCGTACTGAGGCAAAAAGGTGACTCGCTCCGGATTCCAAACGAACTTGTTCGCCTTCTGAAACTTCTCGCGAATCTTGCGATCCACCATCCGCAAGTTACACGACTGGCCCGACAGAATCAGCCAATCGACTTTCTCGGACCCCGGAAGGCGCTCTAACGCTCCCGCGGCAACGTTCACCGCTTCGTCGACCACGCGTTCGATCATCTTCTCGATGTCGAGAGCCGTCAAACGCAGATCCAATTCGCCTTTGAGATTCTTGAAGGGATATTTATCTAGATCGTAACAGAGTCCGACCAATTCTCGAAAGACGTCGCCCTTGAAGGCGAGGTGCTGGAGCGCTTCGGAGTCGTCGACGTTGGGACGTTTGCTGCCGAGTTCCTTTTTGGCCAGTTCGGCCTTTTCCCAGAGCGTGTAGAACGCTTGCAGCCGCACGCTGCGTTGCTCGACCACGTTCTCCCAATTGGTCGGAAAAAGGCGTTCGGCCAATTTGAGCGCGGCTTCGAGCCGGCCGGTGATCGGTTCGGGGATCTCGTCTCGGACCGTCTCCCAAAGCCATCCCGACTTGTATTTATTCTGACTCTTCGCCTCCTGGGGCACCTCGGCATCGAGGATGTTCTTGACGGGCTCGCAGCTCCATTTGTTGTCTTGAACCAGCGTCAGCAGTCGGTCGGCGATCAGAGCCTTCAAGAAGCGAAAAATGCGCAGGGTCATCAATTCGCCGCCGAGTTCCATGTGTCCGGTCGAACTGAGCACTTCGGGTGTCAATCGATAGTACCGGCCGCCCGCGCCGCGTTCCTGATTGCCGGTTGACTCTTCGTGCAGCGTCAGGCGGATGAGGGCGACGTCTGTGGTGCCGCCGCCGATGTCGAAGACCAACAAGTTTTGGACCCAGCCGTCGCCGACTTTCACCGCGCGTGCTTTGAAGTCTTCGAGCCCCATCTCGGACGCGGCGTTGTATTCGCGCATGATGTAGAAAATCGCCGATGCGATCGCCTCATCGTAATCGGTCCGCACGTCGGCAATGCCGAGATCGCGCATGAGCTTTTGAATGTTCTGTCGAACCGACGGGGGCGCGATGGTCGGGTAGGTAATGACAGCACGACGAATCTTTCCGGGATTCAACTTCAGCCGGCTTTTCCCGCGCGCTTCCTCGGCCAAAGTGCGAAGCTGCTCCCAGCCGGCGCGCATGAGTTGATCCACCGTGATCGCGACGGACTTATTGTCGATCACGACGGGCGCGAGTTGTTTGCCCGAGCCGAAGTAGCGCTTGGGAGACGGATGAAAGCGGCTTTCGATTTGCGCGATCGATTGCTTCGCTTCGCCGATCGCCTTCAAGCGGTTCTTTTGCGCTCGAATGCCCATTTGCACTTGAGGCCAACGATCGTCTTTGTCCTTAGTCTTCGTTTGGATGGACATAATCTCAAGTTCGCTGCTAATCGTCTCCTGATCGAGATCGGGCTCGATTCGCATGGGAAAGAGTTGGTTGCGCTGCAGGGGAGGTACATGCAGCGCGGTATGATAAATCTCGTGCAATTTCGCATAGACCGCGCGTTTGATTTCTTGCTGGCTGCTTTGCAGGTGAATTTCCAGGTGGGCAATCAATTCGTTCAAGCGAGCGCCATTGTCGCCTTTGAGCCATCCGTCGAGGTCTTCCGGGTTGCTCAATTGCACCATATGCAGCGTCTGTTTGCGCAGCCGATTCCAGTCCGTCTCCAAAGCGCGATAACGGGCTCCGAGCGCTTCGGCGACATCTTTCTTTAGGAAATCCAGAATGGCGATGGACAAATGCTCTTCTTGCTCTTGCGGCAAGCCTTCGCTTTTGATCGCTCCGACGCTGTCGTAAAGAGTGACAGTGGAATTCGTCGTTCCGAAATCGATGACCACCCAGCCATCGAATATCTGCGACTCCGCCTCCAGTTTCAATAGCCAACGAATTGGCTTTGCGTTCGCATAAGTCGCTTCGATCGCGATGGACACTCCATTCTCGATGTCCGCCAGGTTCGATTTGGCGGCTTGCGATAGGTCGATCTGCATGGGATAGCGAAAGCCCTTGATCGTCGGATCGGACTCGTCGACGAACGGAGCGGCTTTTAAAAGAGCCGTCAACTTGGCTTGCAGTTCCGGCACCAACGGCCTGAATCGCGCTAAATCCGGATCGTCGGCGGCGAGAAGCGTTTCTGGATCGACGAGCTTCAGCGTGGGCGGCTCGACGTTGTCCAGGGCGTTGTAAACGTCGATCACTTGCAGCGTCGGCGTGCCAACTAAAGCTTGCAATTCGACGTTCTGCGCCTTAAGCATCGGCACCTTGCCGCCTTGGTCTCCCGTGTACAAGACGATGGCTTCGGTCACTTCCTTCGCTTCGCCAACCGGCTTCCCCGTTGCGTCCACGTCAAAATATCGCACGAAAACGCGCAACTCACAATTGACCATCGAAGGGAGAGGATTGGCGCTTTTGACCCGGCCCGAACTCACGGCCATCGATTGAGACAGCGGGTACGGCTCCTTGAATCTGCGTGGGTCTCCGAAAGCCGATTGAAGGCGACTCGCGACCACATCTGGACGTCCCGCCACACGCATCTCGACGCTGTGAATCAGCTTGAGTTCCTTGACCGGCACAACGTTGATCTCCGGCGCGATCCAGTCGCCGTTCGCCTCGCGGAGCAAGCATTTCTGCTTGCACAATTGCCGCTTTTCCCGGACTTTTTCGACAAATTGAATCTGGATGCCCATGAAAACCCCCGCTGACGCCGGCCCCTTGGCATTGCATTCGTTAAAGGATGTTGAAATTCGCGGTTGCGCGAATCAGGGAAAGAGCGTCG
Organism: Planctomycetota bacterium; assembly: GCA_037139885.1. Lineage (GTDB taxonomy): Bacteria > Planctomycetota > Planctomycetia > Gemmatales > Gemmataceae > JAIEPT01. Next base: position 110 of record JBAXFO010000335.1, on the reverse strand, counting down.
TCGCCATCCCCGGTGCCGTTTTCCTGGTTCGGTTCTTCTTTGAGAATCGTTTCCACGACGAACGGATTGTTGGCCGCAAACGAAACCCTCGCCAGCACAAGCGCTTCGAC
>JBAXFO010000334.1:0-5712 GCA_037139885.1 Planctomycetota bacterium | reverse complement strand
GATCTCTGGCGCCTCATCATCAACGAGACGGTCACGCTCCGCATTCACGTTGCTGGAAGTCACTCTCGCGCTCGCGATCTCGTTGATTATTTTGGGCGGCGCGTACGAGGTGCTCAACCGGCAGCTTTATCTCGCGGAAATCGGCCGCGACCTCGTCGAAGAAACCGCTCTCGCCCGCGTCATTCTCGACCGCATGGCCGCGGACATCACCGCCAGCCTCGGCGGCGTCGATCCGCAACAACTCCCCGACATCAGCAGCGATTCGACCGAAGCCCTGCTCCAGGCCGAGACGTTCGCTCCGCTGTTCAACAACGGCGTCGAAGGCACGAATAGCCTGCTCATTATCGCCGCCAGCCGTGTGCCCCGCGAATTGCTGGCCGCGGATAAGCGTCGGCTCGACTCCGCCTCTTTACCCAAGGTGAGCGACTTACGACGCATCTCGTACTGGTTTGTCGATGACGGCTCGACCGCGGGTCTGTGCCGACAGGAGCTCTCGGGCGTCACGAGCGGCGATTTCGACGTCAAGCCTCCCGATGTCGGCGACGCGGCGACCTATCTCATCGCTCCCGAAGTCAGCTCCGTGTTGTTCGAGTTCTTCGATGGCGTCAACTGGCAATCGGTGTGGAACGGCAGTTCGTATGCCGCGGACGGCCAGACGCCGCTCGGCCCCCCCTCGGCCATTCGCGTCACGCTCACGGTTCGCAGCCGCGATGGCCTGCGGACGAAAGACTATCGCCGCACCGTGGCCTTGCCCGCAGGGAACAATTTCCTGTCGCAGCAGTTGGGGTTGTAGGTCGGTTTGCAACGGAGAGTCCATGCGCGCGCCGCGTTCCTCATCGCCGTCCCCTCCGCGCCGCGGCATCGTGCTGCTGGGGGTGCTCGTCGTCATCGTGATCCTGGCGCTGATCGCGTACCAATATAGCGATCGCATGTTGGCCGAATACCAGGCCGCGTCGAACGCCCACCGCACGGCCCAGGCCCGGCACTTCGCCGATTCGGGCGTTCATTATGTGGCCATGTTGGTCGCCTCGCCCGATTCGATCGCCAACAATTTGAGCGGCAATCCGTTCGACAACCCCACGATGTTCAAAGACATCCAGATTCCCGACGCTGAGAATCTCGGCGCGGGGGGCCGGTTCACGCTCGTGGCGCCGCTCGATCCCGATCAATCGACGACCGGCGGGGCCTTTCGCGCGGGCGTCACCGATGAAGCCGGCAAGATCAACATCAACGCCTTCATGAAGCGCGACCCGACCGGTCAGCAGCTTTACGACATGCTCAGTAAACTTCCGAATATGACCGAGGAGTTGGCCGCCTCGATCGTCGACTGGGTCGACAGCGACACGTCGCCGCGCGAAGGCGGAGCGGAAGACGACTACTACTCCGGCCAGTCGTCGGGCTATCGCTGCAAGAACGGCCCGCTCGACAGTCTCGACGAACTTCTGCTCGTGAAGGGGATGACGCGCGAATTGCTTTATGGTTCCGATCTCAACCGCAACGGTTTGATCGATGCCGGCGAGGGCGATGCGTCCGACCGGGGCCTGGCGGCGTTCTTGACCGTCACCAGCCGCGAGGCGAACCGCGACCCGACGGGCCAACCGTTCGCCAACGTCAATGGCGATGACTTGACGGTCCTCGTCGACACTCTGGGGCCGCAGACGGATGAAGGCCTCGTGAAGTTCATCATCCTCTACCGCCAGTACGGCCCCCTTTCGAGCACCGGAGCGCCGCAAAGTTTGGGGAGTTCGATCGCGTCGTTGTTCTCATCGGGAAAGAAAACGACCACGACAGCGACGCAGACCATTGCCGGCGATTTAGGATCGTTTCAACCCGACATGAATCGCAAGGCGACGCAAAAACTCACAAGCTTCTTCGATCTGGTGGGTGCGCAGGTTTCCGTCCCCAACGCCGATCGCCGCAAGCCGGCCACCGTCTATACGAGTCCGATCGCCGACACCGCCAGTCTCTCGGAGCTCTTGCCGACACTTTTCTTGACGGCTTCGCTCAACGATGATGCCGAGATTCCCGCACGCATCAACATCAACACCGCCTCGCGCGAAGTGCTCACGGCGGTCGGCTTGTTCAGCGATGCCGACGTGCAGACGATACTTTCGACGCGGCCGAAATGGTCGACCTCGGAGCCCCCCGGCCCTGAGTTTCAAACGCCCGTGTGGCTCGCGAGCCAGCTTAAACTGCCGACGGCGACTCTGCGGAATCTGGAAAAGATCGTGACGACGAAAAGCCAGGTGTTTCACATGCAAGTCGTTGGCCGTTTCGAGAGCGGCAACGGTCCGATTTCGCGCGTCGAAGCGATCGTGGACGCCAACTTCGGCAGGCCGCGAATCGTGTTTTATCGCGACTGGACGGAGCTCGGCCGGACGACTCTCCCCTAAGTTTTTGAGGATTTGACTTTGCCGCGTTTTCTTGCGATGGATTGGGACGCTCCGAAATTGCATGTGCTGGGCGTCAGCACGAGCAAGGGGCACGCACGCGTCGAGCAGTCGTTGGCCGTCGCGCTGGCGCACGATCTGACCACCGCGTCGGCTTCGAACCTGGGCCGCTCGCTCAAGGATTCGCTGGCGGCCGCGAACATCGCCCCGGCGCCGGTCCTCGTGGCGCTGGGCCGGGACAAGATCATTCTGAAAGAGATTTCGATTCCATTCGTGCCCGCGAGCGAAGAGGCGATGGTCGTCCGCTTTCAGGCGGCCAAGGAGATGACCGAATCGGCCAGCGAGGTGGTGTTCGATTACACGTTCCTGTCGCGTCCGCAAGCCGGCCAAACGACGCGCGTGCAAGTCGTGTTCGTGCGCAAGGCGATCGTGGCGGCAGTGACAACCCTGTGTCAATCCGCCGGGCTCAAGTTGCAGGCGATCGTGCCTCGTCCCTTCGCGCTGGCGGGGTTGCTCGATCGCCAAGCGTCGTCCAAATCGTCCGTGGTGCGCGGCCTGCTTCTCTCGGCCGGAGCCGGCGAAGCGGAGTTTTGCGTTTATGCCGGGGATCGGCTCGAATGGGCGCGCACGCTGCCCGCCGGCCCCGGATTGACGGCCGATGTCGCGAAAAATCTGATGTTGCTCGTGGCCCAAAAGAGCGAGCTGGAAGTCGAACGCATCGAGACGGCGGGCATCGCCGATCTGGGCGATGTCGGAGCGCCTCACGAAGAACTGAAACCCTGGCGCGACAACGACCAACGCCCGCCCAACCCCACTCCCTTCCTGGCCGCTCTCGGTCTGGCGGAAATCGCGGCAACAAGCTTGCCCGTGAATCTCTCCGCCCCCAAAGAACCCAAACCCGTCGTCAATACGAATCAGGTTCGGCTCAAGTATGCAACCATCGCGGCAGCGATCCTGGTTCCCTTGCTCATTCTCGGTTGGTACGTCAGCCTTTCTAAAAAGCGCTCGGCCATCAAGGACTTGGAGGTCGCGAAGGAGGAATACGAGTCCTCATGGAAAGCGCTCGAACAGGAACGGCTCGATGTCGCCGCTTTGAAAGAATGGGAACAATCGACGATTTCCTGGCTGGACGAATTCTACGATATCTCCGCCCGGTTCCCGCATGTTCAGGGCCTGCGCATCACGCAGGTGGCGGCGACGCAGATGCGGCGCCGAGGCCCGAAGGATAATTTCACCGGCATGATCAGCATTCATGGCCTGATGAATTCCGATCAAGATCAACTGGTCGCCCAGTTCATCGAATCGATGCAGGGCGACAAGTATTTGAAGGTGCAATCGCCGACGCAGAAGGCCAATGAGTTCACTGTGAAGATCGATGTGGCGCCCCGGCCGCCGCTGCATCATGAAGCGCGGCTCGATATCCCGCCGCCGCCGAAAATCGCTCCGCCGCCGGTCACGGAAGAGAAACCGGAGGCGCCCAGCGATGAATAGTTCCTCCAGCCGCGTGTTGACGGCCGTGCTCATAATGGTTTTGGGCGGCGGCGGCGCGCTCTTCCTCGGGCACCGCATTTTTTGGAAGCCGTACCGCGACGCCCAGGATCGGCTTGCCGACATCGAAAACGAAGTCGACCTCAAGGATCGGCAGCGGCGCACGTTCGACGCGGATCAGCAGAGCGTCGCCAAGTGGAAGAAGCTCAGCTTGCCGAACGATCCCAACCGGGCGGCCGCGGAATACGCGAAGATGCTCAAGCCGGCGCTGCGCGACAGCGGGTTGGTGGTCGACGATTTTCAGGGGCCGCCGCCGCAAGACTTCTCCGGTTCGAGCACGCAGAAGAAGGCGAAGCATACCGTGCTGCCCTTCCAGGTGCGCGCCAAGGGAACCGTCGAAAGCCTCGCCAAGGCCCTCGACGCACTCCAACGGTTGCCGGTCATGCATCGCGTCAAGACGATGGTGGTGGATCGCCTCGACGCCAAAGACAAAACGGGCCGCATTGGCGTGCAGATGACGATTGAAGCGATGATCGTCTCCGGAGCGAACAACAAGCTGAATCCCGAGACGGTCTTGCCGGCTTCGACGAACCGCGCGTATGCGGATGTCGGCCAGCGGAATCCTTTCCTGGGCTTGATCCCTCCTCCTCCGCCCCCGCCGCCGCCGAAGAAAGATCCGCCGCCGGCGGAAGTGGTCGTGGAGGAGCCGCCGCCGGGGCGCGATATCCGCGAATTCGTCAGCATCGACACGATCACGCCGACGTCGAACGAAGCGTTCTTGCGGATCACGGCCTACAAAGCGCCGCCGGTGCGTTTGCGTTCGACGCCGATGTCGGGCTACGACACCTTCCGCATCACGAATGAGGATCGCAGCCGGGTCTTCGTGAAAGGGAAAGTTCTACGCATCGACGCCCGCGATATCTACTTTCAGGTGGCTGAGGATGTGTACCGCTTTCATTTCGGGCAAACGCTGGCGGAGGCCATGGTGCGTCCCTTGAACGTTTCGCAAATGGAAGAGCTCGAATTGACCTCGCTGGTCGACATGGATTTCGCCAAACAAGATGCGGAAGACAAGAAGGGCAAGGCGGCTGCGAAGACCAAGACAATAAAGAAGGGGCGCTAAGGTGGGGGGGCAGGCTCGAGGATGAGGGACTTCGAACCCCCGGACTTGGCGGCGTCGCTGTGGGGGTGACGCGTTCCCCAGTTTTGCTGGTTTGCCCTGGCGGAGCGGTTCTCGAACGGTTTTAATCAATTAGGTCTTCCCATCTTTCATGACTTCGTTTATCAGCACGCGAGTCTCTCAACCTTGAGGGATTGTCGGGGGAGTTCGCGGGGGAAGCAAACATGACATCGCAACACTTTATCGCCGGGGCTGTACTCGTGCTGTGCGGATCGTTCGCCGGCGCGCAAGTTCCGGACAAAGTCGCCGACAAGGCGCCCGATCGGCCGCCCGCGATCGCTCCCACCGAAAAGTCGCCGCAGCAGGCCTTCCGCGAAGCCGAACGCCGCATCTCGTTTGAAATGCGAAAAAAGCCCTGGAACGAAGTCATTGAATGGCTCGTCGATCAAACCGGACTCAGCTACATCTCGGCGCAGGCCCCCCCGACGGGAACGTTCAATTTCATCAGCCCCAAGGGGGCGACCTATTCGTTTCCGGAAGTGATCGACATTATCAACGACGGCCTGCTTCAGCATCAATTCGTGCTGATTCGCCGGGATGCGTCGTTCACCATCGTTTCTGCGGACCAAAAAATCGAAGCCACGAATGTCGCCCGCATCAGCCCGAAGGATCTCGACAAACGGGGCCGCACGGAGATCGTGCAGATCATCGTGC
>JBAXFO010000333.1:0-5728 GCA_037139885.1 Planctomycetota bacterium | reverse complement strand
TGTGCCGGCAGTAAACGTGCCGTCTTCGTTGGTGACGGTCAGCGTGATCGTGCGGCTAGCGGCTTCGTTGGCATAGGTGTGCGTGAGCGTCGCGGGCACGGAGCTGTTGACGACGTCGGATTGGCCGTCGCCCCAGTTGAGGGTATAGGTAGAAACAGTGTCGGCGCCTGGATCGGTCAGCGCGACATTCAGCGTGAACGAGGTTCCTTCAGCGACGGACGAAGGCGCCGTCAGCGTCGCGGTCGGGGCCACATCGGTGACGGACACCGTCTTGGACGCGGGATTCACGTAGGGCGTCGATCCCGAAAGGAGCGACAAGGTGATCGTTCGCGACGCGTTTCCGTCGGCGTAAACGTGGGTCAACGTTGCGGGGGGCAGGCCGACGACGTCGGCAGTGACGCCGTCGCCCCAAGCGATGCGGTAGCCGTCGATCGTTTGACTGGCGTTGTTCGTGATGGCGCCGAGCTGGAGCGTATAGGTGGAACCCTCGGCCACGGTATTTGGACCCGAGATTGCGATCGTCGGAGGGTCGATGTGTGATTGCACGGCCACCGTGCCGAGCTGGAATGTGCCATCGCCGTTGGTCGCGCTGACTTGGATCGTGAAATTGGCCGCGGTCGTGTACGTGTGTTGGTACGTCTGCCCGAAGCCGTTGGCGGGGACTGTGGTCGTCGTCGAATCGCCCCAATTGATGACGGCGCTGGTGAGCGGATCTTGGCCCGGGTCGACGAGGGCGCCGAGGTTGAGGCTGTAAACGGTGTTGACGAGAACGGTGGCGTTGCCCGTTACGGATGCCGTTGGGGCGACATCGTTGACGGTGATGGCCTGGGTTTTGGAATAGGAGCCGTCTTCGTCGGTGGCGGTGGCGGTGAGGGTCCACGACGCAGGGCCGTCGGCGTAAACGTGGGTGGCCGAAGTCGCGGTCCCCGCCAACGTTTGATTGGCGGAACCGTCGCCCCAGTTAATGACCCAGGAAGAGATCGTATCCGTGCCCGGATCGTTGGCGCTGAAGGTGAGCGTGTACGTGGAGCCTTCATTCACGGTGGCGCTGGCCGCCACGTTCAGCGTGGGGGCGACGTTGGTGACGTTGATCGTCGCGGAGGAAACGGCCGAGACGCCGTTGTCTTTGTCTTTTGCGGTCACGTCGATGGCGTAGCTGCCGTTGTCGTTTGGCGTGAACGCGACGACGCTGCCCGACCCGGAGGTGTAGTCGCTGCCGTTCTTGGTCACCGTCCAGGAGAACGTGAATCCGGCCGTTTGATCGAGCGAACTCGCATCGGTGACGGTGGGCGTGAAGGAAATGGCGGTTCCTTCAACTCCGCTCGCCGGAGCGTTGAGTGCGGTGATGGCGGGGGCGACATTGTTGACGGTGAAGTTCGATGTCGTGGTTCCCGTCACGTTGTTGCCGTCGGTCGCCGTCAGCGTGACGATGTAAGCGCCGTTGTCGGTGATGTTGAACGTGAAGGCGGCGCCCGTACCCGTCGTGAAGGCGGCGCCGTTCCGCGTGACGCTCCAGGCGAGGGTAATCGTGCCTGTGCCCGTGGCGCTGCCGGTGAAGGAAGCGGTTCCTCCTTCGTTCGTGCCGATGGCTCCGGGCGTGATCGTGGCGACGGGGCCGGTCGTGTTGGTGACAGTGATGTCGAAGTTCAAAACAGTCGGGCTGTAGGCGTCGGTCACTTTGACCTTGGCGTGATATGTCCCCGCGGCCGTGATGCCGAAGGTGGCGAGTTGGGCCGCCGTCAGCGTGAACGACGAACCGGTCACATCGCCGAAGGCGCCGTCGTTGTTGATGTCCCAGGTGTAGCTCAGCGTATCGTTGTCGACATCGGTGGTGGTCGATAGATCGATCGACAGCGATTGCCCCAAAGCGATGGTCGTCGCTCCCGTTCCGGCGATGGTGGGTGTGTGATTGACGACGGTGAGGTAGACGTTCTGCAGCGAGTTGGTTTCGAGTGAGGTGAGATTGCTCGCCACGCTCGCGAAGGCGACCGTTCGGCCATCGCGGCTGATCGACGGGGCCAGCGAGCCGGCGTTGCCGATCTGCCCCAAAGAATTCTGACTCACGAGATAAACGGTTCCGGTCGTCATGTCCTTGATGAAGACGTCGGACGCGGAGTTCGTGTCGTTGGCGACGAGGTTGCTGGCGTCGCTGCCGAACGCGATGAAGCGGCCATCCTCGCTCATCGAAGTGTTGCCCGAGGTGCCGTTCGCCTGCACGCCGTCGGCCTTCACGCTCACCAGGGCGAGAGCGCCGTTCGTCCCGGTCTGCCAGTCGCTGCGATAGATGTCGGCCGAATTATTGACGTCGTTGGCGATGAGATTGTTCGCTTCGCTGGCGAAGGCGATGTACTTACCGTCGGCGCTGATGACGGGCGAGCCCGAGGCGCCGTTGCCGACCGTACCGGCGCTCGTCTTGCTGATGAGCGTGAGGGCGCTGGTCGTCAGATTTTTGACGTAGACATCGAGCTTGCCGTTGGTGTCGCTGGGGTCGAGGGCGGCATCGGTGGCGAAGGCGACGAACTTGCCGTCGTCGCTCATCGACAGTCCGGAAATCGTGCCGGCGACTTGGACCCCGGCCGCCGTCGCGCTCACGAGCGTGAAGGCGCCCGTCGTACGATTCAAGACGACGACATCGGCCGAGGTGGCGGTTGTGTCCGTGACAAGGTTGGTCGCCAACGTGATGAACGCTACGTATTGGCCGCTGGCGGACATCACAGGGGAGTACGAATCGCCGTTGCCGAAGATGCCGGCCGAGGTTCGGCTCACCGCCGCGACGCCCCCTGTGAAGGGATCTTTCAGGTAAACCTGCTCAAACGTTTGCGTATCGCCGGTCACGAGATTGCTTGCCGTGGTGGAGAAGGCGACCAGAGCCGCGGCGCCGCTGGGATTGAAGGCCGCGGTCGTCGAATCGCCATTGCTTTGCACCCCGGCGCTGCTCGAACTGATGCGAATCGTCTGGCTCTGCGACAGATCGCGCATGTAGACATCGCGGAAATTGCCGTTGGCGTCGGTTCCCGTGACGAGATTGGTGGCCGAGCTGACGAAAACGACGCTGACGCCGTCGGCGCTTATTTGCGGCGTGCTGGCGCTAAGGAAACTGTTGTTGTCCCCCGCGACGAGGGCGGCGGTCCCTTGCGAGATGAGCGTCACGGCGCCCGACGTACGATTTTTAACGTAGACATCGAAGAGGCCGTTGGTGTCGGTGGAGTTGAGATCGGCCGCGCCGGTGAAATAGGCGAGCTTGACGCCGCTGGGCGACAGTCGGCCGCCATCGCCGCCGCCAGCCGATTGCGCGCCGCCGGCTTGCGTGCTGGTTCGCGTCGTGGTTCCTGCGGTCGTGTCGCGCACGAAAACGTCGGCGACGGCGTTCGTGTCGCCGGTGACCACCGTCGTGGCGGCGCTGACGAATGAAACCTTGGTCCCATCCGTCGTGATTGAGGGTGCGCTCGAGTCCGTGGTGAGTTGCGAGCCGTCGTTGGCCACGCTGACGCGTGCGATCGCGCCCGTCGTTATATTCTTGGCGAAAACATCGTTCTTGGCGTTGGTGTCGCCGGTCACCAGATTGGTGGCCGCCGAGGTGAAGGCGATGACATTGCCGTCGGCGCTCATGTTCGGCGTCACCGAATCGTCCGTGCCGATCACATTCGACGCTGAGCCGCTCACCAGCACGATCGCTCCGGTGGACATGTCTTTGCGATAAATGTCAATCTTGCCGTTGTTGTCCGCGCTCGCGGGGAGCATGTTCGTCGCGCTGGTGGCGAACGCGACATACCGGCCATCGGCGCTGATCGCGGGATTGCTCGAAGCTTGGTCGCCCTTGACCCCGGCCGCCGAACGGCTCACGACGTCGATCGCCCCGGTGGCGACGTTCTTGCGGTAAACGTCGACCACGGCATCGGTGTCGTTCGCGCTCAAGTTCGTCGCGAACGAAGAGAAAACGACATACGCCCCGTCGGCGCTGATGGCGGGAAGCGATGAAAAGTTGTTGCCGAGCACGCCGTTCGCGTCGGCGCTCAGCAGCTTCACGGCCCCGCTCGCCAGCGTCTTTACGAAAATATCCGCGGTGCCGTTGGTGTCGCCCGTCACGAGGTTCGTCGCATAGCTTTGAAAGGCGACGGTCAGGCCATCAGAACTGATGGACGGAAAGAACGACGGCCCATCGAGTTGTTGGCCCGTCGCGGTCACGCTGACGCGGGTGATGGCGCCCGTCGAGAGATTGGCGACGAAAACATCCGTCACTCCATTGGTGTCGTTGGCGACAAGGTTCGACGCATCGCTTGCAAAGACAAAGAGATTTTCATCCGACGAGAACGACGCTCCGCTCGATGTCGTCGTCAAGCTCGACGCGCTGCCGGCCGTCGTCGGCAAGGCGACGGAGACGAGCGTTGTTGTCGTTGAAGGCGTCGTTCGATCTTCGAGCGTTTCGACGCCGAGCCGGACGCGGGAACGACGCGGAGCCGGCTTCGCGGAGCGTCGTTCGGGCTTCTTAAACCAGGAGGACCAAGCCATGCGACGGGACCTTTTCTCAAGTTCCGTCCAACCAACGCGAACGCGGTTCGTCGATGATCAACGACCCTGGTTCCGAGGCCGGGTTGTGGATTTGGGCGAATTGTTAGTCGACTCGTCATTGTGCCAACAAAACGAGCAAAAGGAAAGGGACAATGAAGGAAAAGTACGTCAATCTTGCCCCAATTGCCGCAATTTGAACCATTCCGAGAGAGAAACCAGCATGACGTGGAAATGTGTATCGATGTGAACAAAAGTTTTCGATGAAAGAAGCGCGTTCCGTGCCCGGCTCACCACTCCGTGAAGAACGCGCGGGCCTTCTGAAAATACTCTTCGGGGAGGGGATCGTTGTGGTCCAAGCCCTTCAGACGCAAAAACTGTCTTGGCTCCTTGGCCGCCTCGAAGAGCGCTTCGCCCTGGGGGAAGGGAATGGTGCCGTCGCGGTCGCCGTGAGCGATATAGATGGGGCCCTTGAGCGACGCGATTTTGTCGATGCTGCGAAACTGATTGCGCATCAGCCAGCGGACGGGCAGCCAGGGGAACAATTTGCTGGCGACATCGGGCGCCGACGTAAACGTACCGACGACGCTCACCGCATAGTGGGGTTTGCGCGTGGCGAGGTCGATGGCGACGCCGCCGCCGAGCGAACCGCCGTGGATGAGGAGTTTCGCCGGATCGCGTTTCTGGTCGTTCACGAGAAAATCGTAGCCGGCATCGGCGGCTTGATAGCAACCGCGTTCGGTGGGGCTGCCGGAACTCTTACCGTAGCCGGGGTAATCGAGAATCAGAACGGCGCAGTTGAGTTGATTCTTGAGCTTCTTCATCGACCCAAGGCGGTGGCTCAGATTGCCGGCGTTGCCGTGAAAGTAGAGAGCCGTCCGCTGCGATCCGGGACAAGGCAGCCACCAGGCGCCGATCGAATTGCCGTCGGCCGAGGGGAACTGCGCTTCCTCAATTTCGTCCGTGGGCGTGACCCAGTCCTGGGCCGCGGTGACCGGATGATAGACCAGCCGATTCTCGAAATACGACAGCAACGCGAGCACTCCCACATAGCCGACCGCGAGGGTGATGGCGGCGGTTCGCATGAGTCGCAACGTCGCCTTCACCATGGACGAACCTCGCACAGGGACCATCAAAAGAGTGCGTCAAGCGGTCGCCGCTGCCGCCGGGCGCCGGCTGCGCCGAACCGACCACGAGATCGCACCGAGCACGATTCCCCAGC
>JBAXFO010000332.1:0-5733 GCA_037139885.1 Planctomycetota bacterium | reverse complement strand
CTCCCCGACTAGGATTCGAACCTAGAACCTAGCGGTTAACAGCCGCTCGCTCTACCGTTGAGCTATCGGGGAATGGCGGAATTCTGCGTTCAAACCGTCTCGTTGGTCACTCGAAACGGTTTCCCAAACATTGTATAAACGGCCCCCCTGCGATGGCAATGTCGGCCGCGAAATCTGCGTTTTCCGATGCCGGCGGCCTGGAGAAACGAGGAAAATCCGCTCAAGGGGGGATTCGTTTTCCCGGGGCTTCAAACGCCTGTCGCGGCGCTCTCGCCGCGTGTCGGCGGCAGTTGGCGGAACGAAATGGCGATGCGGTTCCAGGCGTTCATCGTGCCGACGATGAAAGTCAGGTCGACCAGTTCGGTTTCGCTCAATTGCGTGCGCGCCATTTCGAAAACCGCGTCGGGCACGGAGGTGTCGGCCACGAGGGTCACGGATTCGGCCCAGGCGAGGGCCGCTTTTTCGCGGTCGCTGTAGAAGGGCGCTTCGCGCCAGGCGGGGAGGCAGTCGAGGCGCTGCTGCGTTTCGCCGGCGTGGCGGGCTTCGCGCGAGTGCATATCGATGCAGTAAACGCAACCGTTGATTTGCGAGACGCGTAATTCCACCAAAGCCCGAAGACGTTTATCGATCGAAGCGCCGTCGAAATACGTTTTCATGCCGCCCAGAGCCTTGACGGCTTCCGGAGCGATGTGAGCGTACGCGATGCGGGACATATTTGGTCTCCGGTGATGAAAACAACCGCTCGGCGAGTTGACCAATTGCGGATGGTCACTCCATGCGGACGCCGATCGAGAGCAGCAGGTTCGCGAAGCGTTGTTGGTCGCCGGTTTGAATCGTCAGGATGTGATCGGGCGTATCGACCGCCTTGTAGAAATCCCATTTCGGAATGGGGTCGAGTTCCAGGGCCAGGCCCGTCGTGCGGAGGATCTTGCGATAGTCGTCCCAGGCGGGCGGGTCGGCGTCGAGCGTGTAAGGATCATCCTTTGGATACATCATGGTGCGGACGGCGTCGATCGGCACGGCCGAAAGAATCGCCTCAAGCGCCTGAGCGCACGTGATGAGGCCTGGCATCAAGTTGAGACACACGACTTCCGCGTTCGGGCCTTTCTTGGTCGACGCGGGGTAGTTCCCATCGGCGATCAGGATCGTGCTATGATGCCCGGCCCGGCCGAGAATGGCGTTGATCTGCGGATGAATGAGGCGATGCTTCAACATGGCGAGCCCCTAGCGAAAGAATTTGCGAAACGCCGCGATGGTCTGCCGCGCGGCCGCGTCCGAATCGGGATAAGGAAACGCCTCCGCCGAGGCGTAGCCGTCGTAGCCGATTTCTTCAAGGGCCGCGGCGATCGGAGCATAGTCAATATGCCCGAGTCCGGCGGGGCGGCGATTGGAGTCGACGAAGTGAACGTGCCCCACGTGCTTGCCCGCGGCCCGCAGCGCGGCGGCGCTATCGGCCTCTTCGATGTTCATGTGAAATAGGTCGGCGAGCAAGCGGACGTTGGTCAAATCCTGCACCAGTTCCACGCCCGCGGCGAGCGTCGTCGCCATGTTGGTTTCATAGCGATTGAGCGGTTCGTAAAGCAGCGGCACGCCATATTGCGAAGCGTGCGCGCCCAAAGCTTCGAGCGCGTCGCGTAAATAGCCGCGCGCGGTGGCGGCGTCCACGACGGCATCGTGCCGGCCCTGCATCGAACCGATGATCGCCGGCGCGCCAAACGGCCCTGCGAAATCGATGAGACTCGCGATGAACGCCCGCGCGGTCGCACGCAACATGGGTTCGGGGAGGCAGAGATTCAGCCGATGCTTGACCCAACCCGCTCCCGTGCCGACCGCGGCCAGCGCCAGCCCATGGTCGTCGAGAAGCCGCCGCAACACGTGGGGATCGACAGCCTCCGCCGACGACGCAAAAACCTCGATGGCGTCGAACCCCAAAGCTTTCGCTTGAGCGGCGGCGGCGGCGAGGTCGTCCCAGTAAACGAACGGGCCGCCACGCGTTTCGGGAACCAGGCTCACTGTGACTGCGGATCGAATCATGTTGGGACGCTCATGCGCGACAGGCGATTTCGGAAGATCATACAGCCGCCCGCCGAGATCGTCATGGCGAAACAACCGGAGAGAGGTGCAGACGACTTGCCGCGGCCCGCGCATCTTGCGGAGAGTCCCGCCAGAACGCTATTTTAACAGCCGCTGCGAGGCGGGATCGGCTTGCCCGGACCGATGCAAATTCCCCATTTGCCAGCAAGATCCGATGCCGGTAAAAGTCGCATTTAATTTATCTTCAAAATGGATTATGTCGATTAAGTCTCAAGACCGTTAACCGCGGCAAACTCGGAACGCGCAAAGGTGGATTATGTTGAATATCGTCATTCCCATGGCTGGTCGGGGCTCGCGTTTCGTTCAGGAAGGATATCCTGAACCGAAACCGCTCATCCCGATTCATGGCACGCCCATGATACGCTATGTGATCGACAATCTTACCCCGTCGCGGCCGCACCGCTTCATTTTCATCTGCCAGGCGGCCCATTTGCAAGAACACGATCTCGGGGCGTACCTTCGTTCGGTCTGCCCGACGAGCCAAATCATTCCTCTCGACGGCATCACGCAGGGCGCCGCCTGCTCGGTGCTGACGGCCGAACACCTGATCGACAGCAACGATCCGCTGATGATCGCCAACTGCGATCAATACGTCGAGTTTTCGATCGACGACTATCTCGTTTCGATGGAAAACAACCGCCGCGACGGCCAAATCATGACCATGAAGGCGAACGATCCGAAATGGTCGTACGTGAAACTCAGCAAGAGCGGCCAGGTCGAATTGGTCGTCGAAAAGGTCGTCGTTTCGGATGAGGCGACCGTCGGCATTTACAACTATCGCAGCGGCGCGGGCTTCGTGCGGTCGGCCAAGCAGATGATCGCCGCCAACGATCGCTGCAACAACGAATTCTATGTCGCCCCCGCTTACAACTACATGATCCGCGAGGGCCTCCGCATCGGCACCTATTCCGTCGGTTCGGTCGGCGCCGGCATGTACGGCCTCGGTATCCCGACGGATCTCGAACTGTTCCGCAGCCTGCCGGTTTCGCACCGCATCGGTCGGAGGATGGCGGCATGAAGTTTCTCGCGCACCGCGGCTTCTGGCGGGACCGTGCGGAACGAAACACGCTCGCGGCCTTTCAGCGCGCGTTCGATCACGGGTTTGGGCTCGAAACCGATGTCCGCGATCTGGCCGGGGAACTCGTCATTTCGCACGATGTTCCCCTCGCCGGGGCGATGCCCTTCGCCGACCTGCTGACCATGTACGCCGGCAGCGAACCGACGCTCGCGCTCAATATCAAATCGGATGGCCTCGGCGGGTTGTTGACGGAAGCGCTCGCCCGGTTCGCGCCGGTGAACTACTTCCTCTTCGACATGACCGTGCCGCAAATGATCGGCCTGGCGAAGGATCATCCGGTTTACTATCGGCGCAGCGAAATCGAGGCCCAGACGACGTTTCCCTTCAAAGTCGGCGGCGTTTGGCTCGACGGCTTCTGGCAGGAATGGTGGTCGACCGATCTGATTTCGGGCCTGCTATCGTCCGGTTTGCAAGTGGCCGTGGTGTCGCCGGAACTCCATGGCCGCCCGCACGCCGAAGCATGGCGACGGCTAGCCGAAGCGGGACTGACGGATCAGCCCGGCCTGTCGCTTTGCACCGACTTACCCATGGATGCGCAGTCGTTCTTCGGGGGACAAACATGATCAAGGCCGTAGTCTTCGACATGGACGGCGTGCTCATCGACGCCAAAGATTGGCACTATGAAGCCCTCAATCGCGCCCTCGAACTGTTCGGTTACACCATCTCCCGGCAGGACCATCTCACCATCTACGATGGCTTGCCGACCAAGACAAAATTAAGCATGCTCACGCGGCAGAACGGCTTGCCGGCCGGACTGCACGGCTTGATCAACGACCTCAAGCAGCACTTCACGGCCGATTTCGTGACGCTGCGCTGCCAGCCGGTTTTCCAACATCAGTTCGCCCTCGCCCAGCTCAAAGCGCTCGGCTATCGCGTGGGCCTGGCGTCGAACTCGATTCGCGCGACCATCGACCTGATGATGAATCGCGCCCGTTTGACCGGTTACCTCGACGCCATTCTGAGCAACGAGGACGTACGCGATCCCAAGCCCGCACCCGATATTTATCTGGCCGCGGCGCAGCGCCTGGGCGTCACTCCCTACGAATGCCTGGTCGTTGAAGACAATGAAAAAGGCGTGACTGCGGCCACCCGGGCCGGGGCTCATGTCCTGCAAGTGGAAACCGTCGACGACGTACGGATTGGGACAATTCTCGATCGGGTCGCCTCCATTAACCGCAGCCGGACGAGGGCCGCATGAACGTCACCTTCCTTCACACCGAAGCCACCGCCGACGCGACAACGCAAATGGCCGAGCTGGGCATTCCGTACGGCTGTATCCATTTTTGCTCGGAGGATGGCCAGAACCACGTTTTGGCCGAGGCCGGAACCGAGGGACGAGCCGTTTCGACGCCGCTGCCCGTGCAAGGCGAGCTCTGCGCCTTGCTCTTCTCGCGCGGCTTTTTCCCGGACGACCAACCGCTCTTCATCGCCCGCCAAGAACCGGCTCTGGCGCCGCGGCTTCTCGAACGATTGCAGCCCGCGATCGATCGTGGCCGGGCGGCGTCGATCATCGTCAGCGCCGGCGCTCGCACCGCGCGGCCCGCGTCGAGTCCCACGGAACGTGTGGAAGCGATGACTCATCCCGACACCGAAATCGAAGGCGTCCTCTTCGCTCGAACCGATCTCTTCGTCGCCCAGGCGATTCGCGCTCTCACCACGCGCTCGCCCGGCCCGCACGGCTATCGCCTGCACCACGTCATCCAGGAACTCGTCTTGGCCGGCGTCGATTACGATGTGCAATTCGCCAAATGACCGGCGTTTCGTTGAGGATTCTCGAATGAAACAGTTGCTCCGTTCGGCCGCGCGGGGAATCTTTTACCGCAGCGGCCTTGCGAACTATTTCAAAGGGCAGAAGGCCCAGGACAAGTGGGTCATCCTGAACGTGCTACCGTTCAAACGGCGCGGCTTCTTTCTGGATCTCGCCGCGGCCGATGGCGTCGAAGGCAGCAATTCGTACGTCCTCGAAAAACTGTTCGGCTGGAGGGGCATCTGCATCGAGCCCAATCCCGGCTATTTCGACGCGCTCCGCAAGACACGCCGCTGCATCGCCGATCCTTCCGTCATCAGCGATCGCTGCGAGACGATCCAGTTCCGCATCGACAACGGCCAGCTCGGCGGCATCGTCGCCAGCGACACCGACAACAACGCCGAGATCCGCGGCGATCAACTCTCAAGCGCCAAAATTCTCGACCTTAAAGCCGTCCCCTTGATCGACGTCTTGAGGCGGCACAACGCTCCCAAGGTCATCGACTATTTTTCGTTGGATGTCGAAGGCTGCGAAGAACGGATCATCGGCAGCTTCGATTTCGACCAGTACACATTTCGCTGCTTGACGATCGAGCGTCCGACGCCGAAGGTGAATGAAGTCCTGTTTGCGAACGGGTATTTGTTCGTCAAGAACGATCGGTTCGATTCGTTCTATGTCCATTCGTCATTGGCGGAACGAAAGCACATCGAACGGCAGCCGTTCGAACAAGTCCCGAAGAAGACGTGGTGATTTCAACTCGGATGGTCCGGACACGTGGGGGAGCAAGCCGCCAGCGCGGGCAGCTTACCCCACG
>JBAXFO010000331.1:0-5741 GCA_037139885.1 Planctomycetota bacterium | reverse complement strand
CGTTTCCAGGGGGCTCGGGGTGCGCCGTTTCAGATATTCCATGCCGGGAAGAGTCAGGGCTTTTTCGAGACGTTCCGGTTGAAAGTCGTCCGCCCGGGCGACGCCGGCTTTGACCAAAATGTCTTTCGCGGGAGCTTGAGCTTCGCGGATCTCTTTGAGGAATTGCGGCCCCATTAAACCGGTCGCTGCGCCCGAACGCGAAACGCGCAATGCGTTGCTTCGGTAGCGAGGTTCGAAATACCGCGCCACAGCGTAAGCCGCCAATTCGACGCTGGCGGGATCTGCGGACGACAATTGGCCGAGCAAAAAACGAGGTTCGGATTGGCGCCGATCGAGCAAAGACAGGGTCGCGCAAATCTCTTCTTGTTCGACGATATCGGCCGCAGCGACCGCATAGCTCCACAGCGCTTTGAAGCGGTCCGGGTCTTTCGAAGCGGCCAACGAACGCACTGCCGCGGAGACCACCTGGGGGGAGAGCGGCTTTCGTCCCTTTTCGCTCAGCCGCTTCTGAAAGAAGGCCGTCAATTCCTTCGGATCGACGGGGAGATCCGCTTTCTTGAGTTCGGCCGCGTCGTCCGCGAAGAGAGACGCCGCCGCAATCAAAAAGGAACCAACGAGACCCCAGGCCAACAAACGCATGGCGCAACCTCACGAAGACATTTAGCAATCCATTTAGTTTAACCGAGTTGAGCGGCCAACGCGATGCAAATTCGCGTCGCTTGGGCGATAGGCGATGGGGTGCATCCAGCCTTACTGGGGCAGTGTGCCACTCCCAAACGCAAAGCGTATTCGGTTGTGCGTGGCCCAAGCCGGCCCCTTGGTGGGGGTCGAAGAATCCGGAATGACACGAATCTCGACGACCCCCAAGAGGTCGGCTTGGGTCACGCACGACGGCATGCGAGTTGTTTATTGGAGCGGCACATGGCCCAAGAAAAGTTAGCTACGCCCGGATTTCTCAATCGGCCTTTTCCCATTTCGCCGCTTCGTTTAACTTACCCGCAGGATGTTTCGCGCAAGGAGGCTCATCATGGCGGTTGCGATCGGCAATGTGACGTGCGGCAAAGGATTTCCTCTCACCTGGATCGCCGGGCCGTGCGTCATCGAGTCTCACGAATTGACGCTAACCATCGCCAACCGGCTTGCGGAAATGGCGGCCCAGTTGCAAATTCCGCTCATCTTCAAGGCCTCGTACGATAAAGCCAATCGCACTTCGATTCATTCCTTCCGCGGCCCCGGCCTGCAAGAAGGCCTGAAAACGCTCGACGACGTCAAACGCAAAACCGGGCTCCCGGTGACCACGGACATTCACGAATGCGCCCATGCGGCCCCCGCGGCTCAGGTCGTCGATGTGTTGCAGATTCCGGCGTTTCTGGCGAGGCAGACCGATTTGCTCGTGGCCGCCGGCGAAACGGGGAAGCCCGTGAACGTGAAGAAGGGCCAGTTCATGGCTCCCTGGGACATGAAGAACGTCGTCACCAAACTCGCCGAAGCGGGCAATCGCCAGGTCTTGCTCACCGAACGCGGCTCCACCTTCGGTTACGGCCAACTCGTCAACGACTTCCGCGCCATCCCCACCATGCAAGACTTTAACGTTCCCGTGATCTTTGATGCGACTCACAGCGTACAGAAACCAGCCGGCAAGGGAGACCGCAGCGATGGCGAACGACGCATGATCCCCTACCTGGCCCGGGCGGCCGTCGCCGTCGGTTGCGATGGGGTGTTCGTCGAAACGCATCCGCGGCCCGACGAGGCGCTCAGCGATGGCCCAAACATGATTCCGCTCGACGAACTGCCGGCCCTCATCCGCACCTGTATCCGGTTGCGCGACGCCCTGGCCGGGTGATCTCATTTTCGCCATGGCGTTTTGCATCATGCCCATGCGTTACCTCGCTCTTGTCCTCCTTTTGCTCGCCGGCTGCCGGAACAACGCCGGCAACGACGCCGCACCTCCGCCGACGAAGCAAGCCGTCGCCAACGATCAAACCTCCACCGCCCTCGAAATCTTCCGTCACGGCGGCGATAGCGCGCAACTTCGCGAAGGATTGATTCTTCTCGACACGCCGTTGGCCCGACCCGAAAACGCCGCACGCCTGGTCCTCAGCTCCGACGAGCGTGGTCTGCTGCAGGAATCCGCCCGGGTCACACCAGCGGAGCTGGCCGAACTCGAAGCCGTTCATTTTCGGCCGCTCGACGCCGTCGTTCTCGAGAGCGCAGTCCTCTTTCGCGATGCGGCCCGATCGCTCGAAGTTCCTGGCATGAGCCCGGCCCAGCAGGCAGCGTTCGCGTTCGATTGGGTCGCGCGCCATGTTCTTCTTTACGAACAACGCCAGGACAATCTCCCCCCGGCGTTCGTGCTGCGCGCGGGCCATGGCGGAGCGACGGATCGCGGACTGGTTTTCCTCGCCCTCATGCATCAATGGCGCCGCGAAGGTTGCCTTCTCGTCGCGCCGGACATGAAAACCGCTCCTCTCGTCGGCCTCCTGATCGACGGCCAACTGCACCTTTTCGACACCCGCTTGGGGCTTCCCGTTCCCGGTCCCGGCGGCAAGGGGATCGCCACCTGGAGCGAAGTCGTCAAACAACCCGACCTCCTCGCCAACAGCAAAATCACGGCTGAGCAGATCGCGGCCATGGAAGCCAAGCTCGCCCTGCCGCTCGAAATGGCGGCGCCGCGCATGCGCTATCTCGATTCGCTCGTGCAAGGCGACGAGGCTCACATCGGCAGCGAACGGCTCGCGACGCACCACGACCTTGTCGGCGCCAAGGCCGCGCTGCAAGCCGCGGGCATCGCCAAAGTCGGCTTTTGGCTCCCCGCCTTGCGCGCCGCGGGGCAGTTCGCCGCCGTCGACGACGGGGGCACGGATCGCACGCACCGCGCCAAACGCTTCGCTAGCACGCTCATCCCCTGGTCGCCGGTCTTGCAGCGTTATCAAGATCTCCGTATCTACGCCGACCTCCCGAACGAGGCCCGTCAAACCCTGGAAAACATCACGGCAGAGCTCTTCGATCGCTACTACCGGCAGCCCGGCGAGATGTTGGTTCGCGGCAAAACCGAAGCGCTGCCGCGGCGCCTGGAACGTATCCGCGCCGTCAGCGACGACGCCGACTTCGGCAGCCCCAAGGACGAACAAGAACTCGCCCAGCTCGCCGCCGCCTGGCGCGAACGGGTCAATGCCGCGTATCTTGCCGCCCTGCGCGATCCGTCGGCTGCGGGTAAGGTTCGCGAAATCTGGGATGAAGATCATTACTTGCTTTACCTGATCCAGCAACCCGATCTGGACGAGATTCCACGCAGCGCCGTCAAGAAGACGCTGAGCCGACTGGTCCTCGCCGCGGCGCGCCAACCGCTCTCCGCCCGGGCGAACTGGTTGTTCGCATCGCTCAGCCTCGACAAAGCCGAACGCGCCCAGGCCGCCTGGCAGATGCAGAAAGCCGCGGGCAAAGACGGCAAGTCGGCCGCGGCCAACGTCCGCAACGCCTGGCTCAACGCCCGCAGCGCCTGGAACCAATATCTCGACCGCAACAATCTCGGTCCCAGCGTCTACGTCTCCGCTCTCCCCAACCTGCGCCGCCTCCTCGAACGGGGCGAATTCGAACGGGCCATGAATCAGTGGGAATACCTGCAAACCGAACTGCATCACTATGCCGCCGCCCGCCTGGCCCAAGCCCGCGCCATGCGGCACACGGGTCAAGACGCCAGCGCCAACCTCGATCTCTTGAGCCGCGAACTGGAGCAATTGCGCAATAACCCGGTCCTCGCCCGGGAGCGCGAAAGCGCCCCCGCCAGCGGCTTGCTGAACGCGATCGATGGCCCGCGCCGCTGGATGCTGTTGATGCGCGATTGGGGTCCGGAAGGGAATCTCGCGTGGATCGGCGAAACCGTTCGATTGGAAAACAAGAAAGGAACGCCTCCATAGAACCGCCGTAAGCGGCAGGATCTATGGAGGACTTCGCAAAGAGAGGAGTGTGCGATGATCTTACGACGGGAGAAGCACGCATTCCCGTTGATCCGCGGTCGGTTGGCTCGGCGCCTCCGCCTGCAGTTGGCCCCGATGGCCGGCACGGAACTCTTTCATCTCGAACAGCAGTTCCTGGCGCAATTCGATGTCGCAGCGCGCCGCCTTGTCCCATTCGCGAATGACGAGCGACGTGGCCGGATTCAGCCCGGCGACCTTGTTCAACCAGCAAACCCCGGCTTCCATGGTCAAATGGGCCGTGAACGGATGATGCCAGGCGATTTGGGTGGCCAGGCAACCTTGCGGGATCGCGCGGGCGAAACTGCCATGAATCAAAAGCGGACTATCTTGCTCCAAAAGCTCGATCAGCCGATCGAGGCCCCGCGCAGTGATATTGGGGAGCCAGACGTTGCGGAATTCCTTCAGGCATTCGTTCGAGAGCATGGGGCAACCTCCTTCACGGACGGCGACACAAGCCCCGATCGGCGAAAGCGGACCGGGCTGGGACTATTTATCGGTAATCGAGTCGTCGCCCCTCGGCGATTGGCGAGGGGGGAGGCTTCTTCTCAGTAAGTTGGAGAGCGGAAAACGCGTGCAGGCGAAAAAACCCCGTTGTCCACCAGGAAGTGGAGCAACGGGGCCGGAACAGAGAAGAGGCCGAATCGAACGGTTGCAAAGTAACCGAGCAACGTCAACCTGTCAAGACGAATTTTGAAAGATTTACAACCGGGCGGTTTTTGGACATTTGTTTAGGCGAAAGGCCGCCCCCTGGGCGTTATGCTGAACGGGTCTGCCCAGGGATGGCGTCCCTGGCCCTAATCTCTCCAACTTCCCAGGGGCATGTCATGGGGAATCGACGCGATTTCTTGACTCGGTCCGCACAGGTCGGCGCGCTGGCCTCGGCGGGCGATTTCGCCTTCATGCAAAATCTGCCGAACCTCTCCGCGCAGCAGGTGCCACGCTCGCTCGCGCCGGTCGCGGGCGATGTCGATGGGCTCGTTCGCCTGATCGAAGACACGGCCCGCAATCGTTTGCTCGAAGATGTCGCCGCGCGCGTTCGCGACGGGGTCAGCTACGAGCAACTCCTGACCGCTTTGATGTTGGCGGGAGTGCGCAGCATTCAGCCGCGACCGGTCGGGTTCAAGTTCCATGCCGTGCTCGTCGTCAACTCGGCGCACCTCGCCAGTTTGGCCGCCCGGGATCGCGATCGCTGGCTGCCTCTCTTCTGGGCCATCGACAACTTCAAAGCCTCGCAGGCCCGCAACACGCAAGAAGGCGATTGGCGCATGTCCCCTCTCGCCGACGACGACCTTCCGGCTCCGGAAAACACCCTCCGCGATTTTCGCGCCGCCATGGACAACTGGGACACCGGCCCCGCCGACAAAGCCGCCGCCCAACTCGCGAAGATTTCGACTCTGAATGAGGCTTACGAAATGTTCTGGAGGTACGGCGCTCGCGATTTTCGCGACATCGGCCATAAAGCCATCTTCGTCGCCAATTCGTATCGCACGCTCGTCACCATCGGTTGGCGCCATGCCGGGCCGATTTTGCGTTCGCTCGCTTATGCGCTCCAAGATCATGGAACGCAAGCCAACCCGGCCCAAAGCGATCACGAAGCCGACCGCCCCGGACGCGACAATCTCCGCCGCTTGACGCGCATCCGCCCCGACTGGCAGCGCGGACAGGTCGCTGCCGAAGCCGTCACCGATTTGCTGGCGACGCTCCGCACCGCGAACGCCGCCGACGCGGCCGAAGCGGTCGTCGCGAAACTCAACGCCCGCATCG
>JBAXFO010000330.1:0-5760 GCA_037139885.1 Planctomycetota bacterium | reverse complement strand
CCATTGACGAGAGCGCCGGCGCCGGCGTAAGCCGAGGCGTCGGCCGCCATCTGCAGTTCGGTCCGCGTGTTGGCGATCATGCCCAAGTCGACGGCGAAGGCGATCCGCGTCAGATCGTTGCCGAGGAGGCAGACTCCGGCCGAAGCGCGTGCGATATCGGCGCCGCACCCCATCGCGATGCCGACGTCGGCGCCGGCGAGAGCGGGAGCGTCGTTGATGCCGTCGCCGACCATGGCGACCGGGCCGACGACCCGGCGTCCTTCTTGCACAATCCGCCACTTGTCGGCGGGCATCAATTCCGAATCGACTGGCACGTCGAGAGCGCGAGCCAGCAAATCGCCGCGCCGCTGGTGATCTCCCGTAAGGACGCGAACCGCGATGCCATTGCGTTTCAATTCGCGAATCGCCGTCGCAGCTTCGGGACGCAACGACTCGGCAAACCGAAACCAAACGCGCACGCGACCGCCCCATCCGAGTCCCGCGATCGCTTCGCCGCTGGCGAGCGCCTCGTCGAGCCATTGTTGTTGGGCGGGTGAACAGAATTGGCCGGTCTCTTTCAGAAAGCGAAAACTGCCGAGTCGAACCGTTTCCGGCCCCGACGCAAACGGCCAGACCGCCTCCAGACCGCAGCCGACGTGAGTCGTGACAGGTGGGGGCGAGATCGCCGGTGAGCAGGCTCGCTCCGTAAACGTCGCGATCGCTCGCGACAAGACGTGGTGCGACGCCGATGCGAGGCCGCATGCGATCGCCAACGGCGGCGCGGCGCCGTCATCGTCGATTCGGCAGTCAGTGACAGTCGACGTCCCCTCTGTTAAAGTGCCGGTCTTGTCGAAGTAGATCGCGCGAATGCCGGCGACGCGTTCGATGACCTCGCCGCTGCGAAACAAGATGCCGCGCTGCGCCGCCGCGCCGAGGGCCGCCCAAACCGCCAACGGCGTGGCGATCCCCAGAGCGCAGGGGCAGGCGATCAGTACGACCGCCAGCCCCGCCATGACCCCGCGATCGACGCCGAAGATCATGCCATGGATGACGGTCGTCGTCAGCGCCGCGGCCACGACGACCGGCAAGAGGATGCGGGCCAACCGGTCGGCCAACCGCTCGTAACGTCCTTGCGACTGGCGGGCCGCGCGCATCAATTCGGTCAACCTCAACAGCGAACCTTCGTGCGGCCGGGACGCGACCCGCAAGTACAGATCGCTGCTCAGATTCAGGCATCCGGCCAGCGCCTCATCGCCGGGTTGTTTGATCCGTCCGCCGCTCTCGCCGGTCCAGAGTTGTTCGTCGAGCGTTGCGGGCCAGCGCTCGACGACGCCATCGCATGGCGTTCGCTGTCCGGCGCGAACGACGAGGAGATCGCCCCGCTGAACGTCGCCGAGGGGTTTGGCTTCGATGACGTGGTCGCGTTCGCAATCGACGCTTTCGGGCAAAAGCGTTTCGAGGGAGTCGAGCGTCCTGGTCGCGTGCCATTTGCAGCGGGCTTCAAGCCATCGGCCGAGCGTCACAAAAACGAGGACGGCGACGCCGACTTCGAAGTAGACGGGGCCTTGTTCGTGAACGATCGCCGGCAGCGACACGGCGAACGCCGCCGCCACGCCCAGGAGCAAAAGCAGATCGGTGGAAAAGACGCCGCGTTTGAGGTTGCTCCAGCAATTTTCGGCGAGAGGAACGCCAAGGAGATAGTACACCGGCATCGAGAAGAGCATCGTGATCCAGCGAAACGCGCCCAGCAATGGCGTCTCGAGGCGGTGCTGCTCGGCCGAACCATAGACGTCGCCGGTCCACAAGGCCATGGTGAAGGCCATCACGTTCATGGCGAAGAAAACCGCGATGCCGAGGCGGACGAGGAGATACTGATCGGGGGCGTCGTCGCCGACGCCTTGGATTTGGGCGGCGAGTCGGCAACCGTAGCAGCAGTACGCGGGCTCCCCGGCATCGGCCGAGTCGTAGGTCAAGGTCGGCAGTCCGCAGTAGGCGCACGGCGGCAGGGATGAAGCGGCGGGCATGGTCTTTGCGTGGCCTCACGGCGGCGACTTGACGTTCCGGATTTCCGAAGGGATGATCGGAAACAGATACGTCAGAACGTACCAAATCGCCAGGATCCAAAAGCCGACCCAGAGCACATGGATGAACCAGGGCACCCGGTGCGTCACGTAGGTGTGGAACTGGTTCTCCGTTTCGGGAGGCGTGTTGTCGGCGGCGCTCATGGCTGCTCTCCCTTGGCGTGACGCGCGCGATCGAGTGGGTTGATCATGATCTCTTCGTCCAGGAAGCGCTCGTTGGCCATCAACGTTTCCTTGGGTTTTTCGATGTCGCGAAACATGCCATGCATGGTCGCCCAACACAGCAGAAAGAAGAAGCCCACGCTGGCGAGGAGGTAATTCATCACCGGCATGAGGGCAAAGGCGCCGTCCTCGTCGCCGACGAGCATAAGGAACTCGCGGAACTTGTTGCCGAAGCCCAGAAACGCCGGCAGAAGGAAGAAACTCAGCGTGAAGGCGATTTTGACGATTCGCTTCATCATTGATGGACGCACAGTTGTCATGGTTGCGTTCCTTGCGTTCCTAGCGCCGGGGCGCGGTTGATGTAAGGATACGTATCCGCCCACGATCCGAGCCATTGCACATAGGTAATGATCGCCAGACCGCGACGGTTCGGCTTGCCCGGGTCGCCATCGAACAGCCAGGGATACTCGGGCATGACCGATTGGGGAGACGTCCACTTGGGCTTGAAGAAGTGGGTCGCGTGCCAATCGCTCGAACGCCGCCCCCCCTCACGCGTCAGATCGGGCCCGATCCGGCGGGTGCCAAACATGACCGGACGCTGAAGTTCGTTTTGATATTCCCAACTTTGCGAAACCGGCCCCCAGCGAGTCTCCTCGTTCGACACAGGCCGGACGAACTGGCTATGGCAATGCCAGCAGCCTTCGGCGATGTACGTCGTCCGACCTTCGCGGAGCGTAGCCGCCAAATTGTCCTTCGTCGGTTCGCCGATGTGTTTCGCGAAGGGTTCCTTATACTTGACGCTGAGGTCTTTGAAAACGGTCATGATGTTGTAAGACCGGCTCGCCTGATCCTCGATCATTTGCTCGACCGACTTTTCGGGCAGGTGAGCGTACATCAAGATCGGCACGACGCCATTCGCCAGGAACGCCAAGCCAAAGAAGCCGAGCCCTGCAATCAGGAAGACGCCGGATTTCGATTCGAACATCGAAAGAACCCCGCAAGTGAAAGAAAGCGTTTGCCCAAAAGGGGCTTGTCCGCCGGCGGCTTGGTCAGGTCTTCGCCACAACCGCCGTCGCCGATTCCACCGCCAAGAGCGGCGGCGAGCGATACGTTTTGTAAAGGTTGTACCAGAAGCAAACCTGTCCGGCGATGATCGCCATACCCGCGAACGCGCGGATGTACCAGAACGGCAGACTGACCATGACCGACTCGTCCCACGGTTGCAGCGCCGCCCAAGACCAACCCTGAAACAAACCCGCCAACGTCAAATCGACGAACATCACCAACTTGCCCGCCACCGACAGCCAGTAGTGATATTCCAGGAGCCGCTGACTATACCATTCGCGGCCCAGCAAGCGCGGGAACAGATAGACCATCACGCCCAGCAGCCAGAACGTAAAGACGCCGAGCATGACGAGATGGGCGTGCGCGACGACCCAGTCGGTGAAGTGGATCAGCTGTTGGAAGGTCAACGTCGTCTGCAGCGCGCACTGGAAGCATGTGACGAAATAGAAAAAGATCCCGGTGTAAAACCAGCGAATGGGAATGCAGTCCCACGCTTCGGAGAAGCGGCCCCAGACCGTCCCCATGAAATTGACGATCACAGTGACGACGACGAATTCGACCGCGATCGTCGAGATGACGGCGCCGTGTTGCAGAAACATCGGAATCGGCGTGTACAGGAAGTGGTGAATGCCGGTCAGCGGGTAGAAGAACGCCAGACCCCAGAAGCCGACGAGCGATAGGCCGTGGCTCCAGATCGGCCGTTTGAGAATGATCGGCACGAAGTAGTACATCATTCCCCAGCCCAGCGGCGTGACGAACAGGCCGACGAGATCGTGAATGAAGAGCCCCGCCACCGCTCCACAACCGCTGCCGCAAAGCCAGTACTCGCAGATGAAGTTGCCCATGCCGTAGGTCAGGAAGGTCCAGACGAACGCCGCCAGGAAGTACCACAGCGTCACATAGATCGGCCCCTTCTTGCTGAGGATCGGCGTGCCGAAATTGATGGCCACCAGCAACAGGCCGGTTTGAGCGAGCGGGTCGATCCAGACCGGCGTCTCGCCCCATTCGACGCCCTGGGCATGGCCAAACAGAATGCCGACAGCCGTGCCGAGCACGACCACTTGCCAGGCGCCGAAGATGAAATACGAGAGATAGTCGTTAAGCACCGGCCGCAATGTCACCCGCGGCACCACCCAGTGAAGCATGCCGAGGAAGGCGTTCGCGAGGAAGCCGTAGGCGATGGCGTTGGTGTGGATCATGCGCCAGCGGCCCGGCGAAAAGACTTCGATGCCGCGCAAGGGATTGTGATTGATGAGCTGCAGCGCCATCAACAACCCGCCCAGGAAGGAAATCGCCATGTAGAGGAGCGCGGCCAGAAAATACCAGCGCACGAGCCGCTCGATCACCAGGGCGCGCTGGGGTTTGGACGCGAGAACCGTATCCGTCATGATTCCTCCGTGATGGGAGCCGCCACGATGATCGTTCCAAAAGGCAAGAGCGCGAGCATGGTCCAGCCGAAGACGAGGTGTGTAGCCGCGCCGACGTACCAGGGAATTTGTTCGACGATCCAAGAGCCGCCGAACAACAGCGGTTGCAGCCAGGAGAGGATGCCGTAAAAATTGACCGCCCACAAGAACAGCGACAACGCCGTCGCAACCGCGAAGCGTAAGCCCAACGGCGACTTGGCAAAAAAGCCACTAATAATGATCGCGTAGGGTATGCCAAGCACCATGCCCGTGAACAGATACAGACAACAGCCGATCGCCAGCGCCAGGCCGCTCTGCACGGCGAGCGCCTCAGCGCCGAGCGGAAAGGTCAAGTAGACCTGGATCAGGTGCAGCGGATGCTCGCCGACCAAGAATGAACCGACGACATTGAAAAGCAAACTGGCCGCCGCGCCGAGGACGCCAAACAACGCTCCGACGAGGGCGAGATGGACTCCGTAGAAGGCGGGCCGCCTCCACGTCGGTCCCGCTTCCTCGCGCGCGAGTTCTGCTTCCAGTTGCTTGATGCGCGAGCGGAGTTCCGCTAACTCGCGACGCATGTCCTCTGCGTGGTTCATCGATGGACTCTCGGTTGATTCGTTGGCGAACGGCGTAGAAGCAATCGCGATGCCAAATCGAAAGTGACGGTGATCTTCGCGAATTTTGGCTGCAATTGCAGCGAAACGTGCAAGGCATGCGTGCGGAAACGTGCATGGCATGTCCGAAATCGCACGTTCCGCTGCGGTGGCGTCGAACGAAAAAGCCCAGGGAGGCCATCTTCCCTGGGCTGCTGACCCCGATTGCGGCATCGGTTAATATCGGAAGATCAAATCCATTAAAATACGATTGTCGATGAGGTCGTGCCGGTTCGAAAGCGGCACTTCCCATGCAAGGCCAATCGAAATGTGCTCGCTGAGCACGGCGCGACCGCCGAAAGCCGCCGTCACCAAATCGTTGCCGGCGACGCCGCTGGTGCCGATATTGACGAGGCCGTCCCAGGGCCTACGCATCAAATGTTACCTAGATTCGAATTCCCCTGGAGCACCTCT
>JBAXFO010000329.1:0-5770 GCA_037139885.1 Planctomycetota bacterium | reverse complement strand
ACGCCAATTCGGGAAAAACACATCCAAAAATGCGACCAGAACGCGGGAAAGGACATCTATCACCTTGCCAAAGCACTCGGCGTGACGATGGAAGAATTGGCCGAGTGCATCGTGTAGCCCCCGGTCGGTCTAATTCGCTTTTTGAAGTCGCACGCCGAAAATCGTCATGGGGGATCGCCCCACCCTGATTCGCTACGTGACGCTCGGCGCATGAGTCGTGCGTCATGGCCATTATCTATTGCTACGAAAGAACTTGTGACAATCCCGGAATTCTTGAGACAAAAAGACCGAGATCGCACCATATACCCGCGAACAACCAGAGCAAGGCGTCGCGCCTCTCTGGTTGAAACGCGGCGATCAGCCTGCGTAATCGGTTCGCGTTCGAGGAAAAAGTAAGCCGTCGTGCGACGGCATTCTTTCTTAAGGAATACGCCATGATTTTGCGGGAGTTAGATTTATGTCTCAGAACCTTGCGGCTTCACCCCAAGAGGTGGCGAAGGCCGCGCTCGACTACCGAAAACTCGGATTCTATTCCATTCCGATTCCGCTTGGAGAGAAAGGCCCGAAAACCAAGGATTGGCAAAAGAGCCGCCACCAAGAGAACGACATTCCCCGTATCTTTGAGCGGTCATGCAATATCGGCTTGTTGCTCGGCGAACCATCCGGTTGGTTGGTCGATATTGATTTGGACTGCCAAGAAGCCGTCGCCCTTGCTCCTGATTTCCTGCCGCCGACCGGCTGGATCAGCGGCCGGAGAACCAAGCCGAAGTCCCACTATTGGTACATCGCGAAGATTCTCAAGAGCAAGAAGTTTCAGGACGACAAGGGAATGCTGGTTGAAATCCGCTCCACCGGCGGGCAAACCGTCGTGCCGCCGTCCACCCATCCAAGCGGCGAGCGATATGAATGGGCCGAGCATGACCATCCCGCCAAAATCGCGGCGGCGGAACTTCATCGCGCCGTGTCCTATCTCGCGGCGGCGGCATTGCTCGCCCGCAACTGGCCCAAGGAAGGGAACCGCCAGAACATTGCCCTTGCGGTGAGCGGGTACTTATTACGAGGCGGCCTGCCCCAAGAGGATGTCGCAAAGATCGTGGAATCGGCGGCGCGAGTTGCCGGCGACGAAGAGCATGACAAGCGGGCGGCCACGGTTGCGAACTCAGCGGCGAAGCTCGGAAACAACGAACCTACCACAGGTGGCCCGTCCCTCGCGGATTTGACGAGCGGCAAGGTTGTCGAACTTCTTGAAAAGTGGCTCAATCTGAAAGCGCGGTCGAGCGTCGGCCAACGTAAAAGCAAGAGAACTCAGGCGGCGGCGCTTATTGAAATGTCCGACGCCTTGGAAGTTTTCCACGACTCCCTCAAGCAAGGGTTTGTCAGGTTTCCGGTGAAGAATCACTTTGAAACGTGGCCGATTCTGTCCAAAGAGTTCCGGCGACACCTTGTCGGATTGTTCTACCGGAAGTTCAAAGAAGTTCCCAAATCGGAAGCCCAGAAAAGCTGCCTCGATTACTTGGAAATGAAGGCCGTGCAAGACGGCCCGGAACAGCAACTCTTCATTCGGGCCGGTGAAGATCGCCACGCCTTGTATCTGGATTTGTGCAACCCGAACTGGGAAGTCGTGCGGATCGCGCCGGATAAAATCGAAGTCATCCAAGAGTGCCCGATTCGATTCCGACGAACTAAAGGGATGCTTGAGTTACCCACGCCATTTGGCGGCGGTTCAGTTGATGACCTGCGCCGATTCCTGAATGCCCAAGACGATTCCAACTGGATATTGATGCTGGCTTGGCTGTTGGCAACTTTCCGTCCGCGTGGCCCTTTCCCGGTTTTGGTCATCAACGGCGAACAGGGCAGCGCGAAGACAACAACAACGCGGGTTCTCCGCAAGCTGGTTGATCCAAGTGAGGCGGACCTGCGCAGCCAACCGCGCGATGAGCGAGACTTGGCGATTGCAGCCAATAATGCTCATGTCGTCGGCTACGATAACCTGTCCGCGATTCCTGGCTGGCTTTCGGACGCATTGTGCCGTGTTGCTACGGGCGGCGCTCTCGCTACTCGGAAACTGTATAGCGACGATGAAGAATCGATCTTCAAATTCCAAAAGCCGTGCATCGTCAACGGCATTCCTGATCTGGCGACTCGTTCGGACCTGTTGGACCGTTCGATTGCTCTTACGCTGCCACCGATTTCCGAATCGAAACGGCTGGCCGAAAAGGCTTTTTGGAAAGAGTTCGACGAAGCCAAACCCCGGATTCTCGGCGCGTTGCTCGCGGTCGTGTCCCAAGCTCTGGGGCGCGTGAACCACGTTTCCCTGGAACGCTTACCCCGCATGGCCGATTTTGCAATCTGGGCGACAGCGTGTCTGGAATCGTTAGGCATGGCTCACGGGGCATTCCTCAAGGCATACGAAAGCAATCGCCAAGAGGGCAACGTCGTAGCAATCGAATCGTCGCCCGTTGCCAAGGCAATTATCGCATTGCTTCGGGGCAAGCCGGAATGGTCCGGGACTGCAAGCGAACTGCTCCATACATTCGGCGTCAGCGGTGATAATCAAATCGAACCGAAGACTTGGCCCAAGACGCCGACGCAATTGTCAGGCGTCATTCGGGAGATCGCCCCAAACTTGCGGGTATCGCAATGGATCGACGTTGAGTTCAAGAAGGTGAACCACGAACGGCGTATCTTTCTACGCAAATTAAAGTAGGCGTGTTGTCCCGTGCGTCCCTCGGGGACGCACGGGGGACGCTGCCCATGTTTTACCTATCTCGATAAGTGGCTGTTTTTAAGTGTTTCTGAATAGGTGACGCTGGAGACGCTGGAGACGCAACTTTGCCTCACACGGGTTGGCGAGACGCAAGGCGTCGTGTTTCTTCTGTCCATAGTGTGAGAAGGAATGGAAGAGGCACCAACCCGCATGACGCCGGGGGAAGCGTCCACACAAGTAGGGAAAAACAGCGTCTCCAGCGTCTCCAACGCAACCCGCATAAAGACAACACGTTATGCGGCGTGCCGGATGAGGGGTGCGTCTCCAGAGACGCGGCCAGCGTCTCCACGAATCAAATCAGACAAACCGAATTGAGTCGAGCGACAAGCGTCATGGAATCAAATCGTGAGAATCGAATCGGGATTCCAGAATCGTGAGCGAGAAATCAAGGAAATGTCGTTCGCCGCCAAGTGCCGAGAGTCCGCGCATGCCGAGAAAAACGAAGTTTATTCACTTTCGCGCGGATGCCCTTTTTAGTGCCCGCGCGGACAAATCTCGTTTGTTGTGTTTCGTCGCGATGGCCATGACGCACGACTCATGCGCCGAGCGTCACGGACCAAGTAGCGAATCAGGGTGGGGCGATCCCCCATGACGATTTGCGGCGTGCGACTTCAAAAAGCGAATTAGACCGACCGGGGGGCTACAGGACGCATTCGGCTAACTCTTCCATCGTCACGCCGAGCGCTTTGGCAAGGTGATAGACCGCCGCCAGGCCCGGCGTCCGATGGTCTTGCTCCCAGTTGCGGACATTGAAGACCGACACCTTGGCCTTGCGCGCCAGCGCGTCTTGGGTCAGGCCGCGTGCCTCACGAATCCGTTGCAGGCGTTTGCCGAGCGTTTCCATCCCCTCAGTATCGGCATCCCGATTCAGGCGTCAAGTCAATTGACGGACGCCGTCAATTGACGTAGTATTGGGTACTTGGATGTGTCGCGTCCGCGAACGCCAAAAACCACGACTTTCGCCCCGTTGCCGAGTCTCCCGCCCTGGGCAGCTGAAAGTGTACTCCGAAAGACACAAATGAACGCCGTCTATCTCCGCGTCAGCAGCAACAAAGGCCAAGACACCCGATCCCAAGAGCCCGACTTGCAAACGTGGGCGAAGGCTCACGGGGAAGCCATTTGGTACAAGGACGCCTTCACCGGGACCACGATGCAGCGGCCCAGCCTGGAAAGGCTCTTACAGGATGTTCGGAGCGGCAAAGTGTCGCGGGTCGTGGTCTGGCGGCTCGACCGCCTGGGCCGGACCGCCAAGGGACTGCTCACGTTCCTGGACGAGTTGCAAACGCTCGGCATCGGCTTCGTCAGCTTGCGGGAAGGTTTCGACCTGTCCACGCCCGCCGGCCGGCTCATGGCCGGCGTCCTGGCGAGCGTAGCGGCCTACGAAACCGAAGTGCGGAAGGAACGGCAACTGGCGGGGATCGCCAAGGCTAAGGCCGATGGCAAGACGTGGGGCGGGCGGAAGGTGGGAACACGGGTCCGGCTGACGCTTGAAAAGGAAGCGCTCATTCGCCAGCTACACGGGGAAGCCAAGCCCGTGTCCGCGATTGCCCGTATGGTGGGCCTGACCCGCAAGACCGTGTACCGGGCGCTTGAACCGATGGCCTCGCGTCGGCCGCTCTAAGTGTCGTCGGGCAGGGAACACCAAAGTCACGGCTCAGGGGTCAGGGGAAATGAGTTAGGCCCTACATTTGGCTCGAAAACCATTCGCAGTCCTGTTGGCCCGAGCAGGCAAAGCGATGACAATTGCGAACATCCTTCAAGCCACTTCGGCCAACGCCCGCCGCCGTTTTTTCGCCCGAACAAGCTTTCGCACCGGACGAGGGACACCGGAAGCTATTGCAGAAAACGGTCCTTTGCTTTCCAAAAGTCATTTCGGATAGTTCTATCTAATGCGTGGATCGGGTAAAAGAACTCGCCCAGCCATTTATAAGGAACTCGGTAATCCGCAACTGTGACTACGCCCGAAGTAAACCGGGCGGCATTACGTTCCACCATCGAATAGTATGCTATCACATACCACATCGCCAGTAGAAACGGAATTGATGTGTAGCGCAATACGCTCCGTATATAAGAATAGGTCATCACGTTCCTCACATCGACGTCATTCGGTCCACATTATCAGGCATATCGAAATGACAAAGAGTGTTAATGTAGGCGCACTTATCAAACAATGCATATCGAAATATGGCCTGCTCTCTATTTTGACGCATCGATTAATGGCCCACCGTTAATCTGCCGATATTTTTGAACCCATTTGCCGTTCACAGACACTGCCGCATGCAGCATCCAGAATGAGTTTTCAACGGATATACCGTCCGTTCCTGTTGCCTTTACTTTGATTTCCAGGTACTCGAATGCCTTTTTCTCCCTGGCAGCTGAAGCGCCCGGCGCGCCCGAATTCGCCCCTGGAAACCCAGTTACATCCAGATAGGTAATTGTGTCTTTGGTGACCGAAGTTGCTGCGGGAATGTTTCCGAAAATATCCTTCTCGGTTGAATCGTTTGTCAGAGTGTGCGTTCCAGCAATAAACGCCTGCCATGCTGCGTCACCTACGTTAATCGGGACTTTATCCGTTTTGGCACCCTTCGGATGAGCTCCATCGAAGAGGAAGTATTGGCCGGTAGCCGCGTCCTCCAAGTATTGAAGCAAAAATACCTTTTGGTCAATTTTTATCTTTTTCATGTCGTCGCAAGGCATTTTAGCTTTAATTACGGTATTGAATGAAAATGCAAAAGTGTCTGCGCCAAGATTTATTCCAAGCTGTGGCCAAACCTTGAATCCTGACGGCCCATCAAGGACGAATGAAACAGAAGAAATCTCTGCGAATCCGCTCGGGTCCGTGTCATTCGTCGGCGAGTTGTGGACGTACCGATAAAGGTTGCTGTCCCCCGCATCGAATCCTATCGGATCAACTGAAAACGCCGACGGACCCCTGACCCACGACTCGTTGCAACTCCGATGCGTGGTTCAACTTGTCGTGGGTCAGGCCCGACGAATCGCCGC
>JBAXFO010000328.1:0-5777 GCA_037139885.1 Planctomycetota bacterium | reverse complement strand
CTATTGTGCCTGTCAAACCGCCATTTCGTCCAGTCTTTTCCGTGGTCGCCCTACTCGCAACCATACCTGCTCACTCGTTCTCAAGTGCGTCGGGCCTGCCGACGTCCCTCCTGTTTTTTCATCTCCGCAACGCCCATAATCCTGACATTCTAGCCGCCGCCATGTCGCATATGTGAGGTTTTCCTTTGGACGATGCGCCCGCCCCGCCAACACCGCTCCATGCCGACCACGACGACTTCAATTGGAAGTTTGAGTCGCCAGATCGTTCATTTGAAAGAACCGACCCCGCGGTCCCAGCGACGATTTTCTCCGCTACATGCCCGACGCGAATTATAACGGCAGCGATAGCTTTATCTATACCGTCACCGACGCGTTCGGCCGAACCGACACGGCGACCGTATCGATCACCATGGAAAGAGCGAAAGAGGCGGGCGCACTTCGTCCGGGTTGGCTTGTTACGCGGAGATCTTGCCGTTTTCCAATGAGCCTCCGGACAAATGTCGCTGAGCTTTCCGGCGCAGCAGCCCTTCTGCTGGCGCGCGAAAATCCTGCGGAAGATTGTTGAAATCCTTTTCTGCGGCGTACGAACAAGAAGGATGAAGCCCGTGCACGGGGTTCGTCCACGGTTCGTTTTTTGCAGAAAGGGGTGCACGATGTTGCACAAGGGGTTTGTCTTATGCGCTGCTGCCGCCGGCCTTTGGGTGACGGCGAAAACCACCAATTTCGGCAGTTATGCCGGTACGCTTTGGTCGCAGGCTCGTTCCGAGGCCAAGCGTCATATCTCCACCAAATTCGAAATCGAGCGGGCTCGCCATGAGGTGACGCAGCTCGATAAAGATGTCTCCGGAATGATTCGGCCCATCGCGGAGTACAAGGCGGCTTTGCTGCAACTCGATAAGGACATTCGCCGGGGCGAGACGAGCATCGATGAGCGGCGGGAGGCGCTGCTTCGTTTGACGCGTGAGTTGGAAAAGAGTCCGACGACGTTGACCCTTGCGGGGCGGGCGGTGACTCTTGAGAAAGCGAAGACCTCTCTTGCGCGCGACTTCGAATCGTTTCAGCGTTTGGAGAGGCACATCGACAGTTTGCACAAATTGCGCGACGCCAAGCAGGCTGCGTTCGAGGCGGCGCAGGAGCAGCTTTCCAAGGTGATCGCGAAGAAGCGTGAGTTCGAGGTACGGCTCGCGCAACTGGAAGCCGACGAAGAAACCTTGAAAATCGCGGGGTTAGGTAACAAGATGGCCGTGGACGATAACCGCGCCTCGGCCATTGAAGCGGCGCTTGCCGACATCGAGAGCCGGCAGAATGTGCGGCGGGCGGAGCTGGAGTTGGCGTCGGGAGAGTTCGTCAGCGAAGCGAGCCCACGCCGCGAAACGTTCGATCTGTCCGGCATCAAGTCGTACCTGGAGAAGACGCCGTGAGAGTCGCCGGACTTCGGAGAGACCGCCCATGTCGGCAGCCTTGCCTCCCGCGCTGATCTGGATCGACGGCGTGGGCGGCTTTCTCGTGTTGCGGAGCGATACGGTGACCTTGGGGCCCGCATTCGCCGAACCTGCGCCGGACGTGCCGATTTTCGCCGACATCTCGCGCGATCATGCGACGATCCACCGCGATGGCGAAGGTTATTGGCTGCGGTCCGAGCGAGCGTTGGCGGTGAACTTGGCGCCGGCGAAGCGAGCGCTGTTGCAATCGGGCGATCGCATCACGCTGGGGGCTTCGTGTCAGTTGCAGTTTCGCAAGGCGGAACCCCTCTGCGCGAGCGCGGGGCTGACCTTGGTCAGCGGGCATCGTTTCGGGCATCCGGTCGATGCGGCGCTCTTGATGGCGGATGCGCTGATCTTGGACCGTTCGCCGCATGCGCACATTCAGGCGGATCTGCCGCAGCGCGTCGTCATCTTTCGGCAAGGCAGCGAGTTTGGGCTGAAGGCGGCGTCGTCGATTCGCGCCGCGGGACAGGCGGCGGGGAAGCGTGCGATTCTCAAACCCGGCGTGCCGACGACGGTCGAGGATGTGACGATCACGGTCGAGCTGTGTTGAAATTTCGCGAGTCATTCACGCACGAGGAGGCGCCCGATGTCGTTCACGCATGCTTGCGGGCACAAACCGCTCGCGGGGTACACGATAAAACGCGGCATCAGCACGGGCGGCTTCGGCGAAGTCTACTTCGGCCTCACCGACGGGGGCAAGGAAGTCGCCCTCAAACGCATCATCCGGCATCAAGACATCGAGCTGCGCGGCATTCGCCAGTGCTTGAACCTGAAACATCCTTATCTCGTGCACCTTTACGATCTGAAGGTCGACGACCGCGGCGAGCCGTGGTTGGTGATGGAATACGTGCGCGGCGAGACGTTGCAATCGATCCTCAGGAAACATCCGCAGGGATTGCCGTCCGATTTGGTTCGTCCCTGGTTCGATCAACTTGCGGCCGCGATCCATTCACTTCACGAACAGGGGATCGTCCATCGCGATCTGAAGCCGGCGAACGTGTTTATCGAAAACGGCACGGTGAAAGTGGGCGATTATGGGCTGTGCAAATTCATCGGGGCCAGCCAACATCGCTCGCAAACGCAAAACGTCGGCACCGTTCACTACATGGCTCCCGAGATCGGCCGCGGCGATTATTCGCGTTCGATCGATATTTATGCGGCGGGGATTCTCTTGTATGAGATGGTGACGGGCCGAATTCCTTTCGATGGCGAGACGACGGGCGAGATTCTCTTCAAGCACTTGAGCTCTGCTCCGGACCTTTCGCGGACCGGGGCGTTTGCTCCCATCATCGCCAAGGCGCTGGCGAAGGCTCCGGGCGAACGCTTCGGGTCGCTTGCCGAGATGGCGCGGCGCGTGACGGAAACCGACTCGGTCGCGGCGCCGTCCACGCCCACCCTCACGCAATCGGCGACGCAAATCTCCGGAGCGTCGACGGCTTCGACGGTCGTCATGGTGAAGATCCCGCGCGACGAAAATCTTTCGTCGCGGCTGGCGATCTCGGGCTTCACGGTGGCCGGGCTTTCGCTGGCGGCGGCGGGGATCTTTTTCGAGGGGGATTGGCGACGGATGACGCCGGCGTTTGTGCTTGCCGTGTTGGCGTCGTGGAGCGTGATCCTCGTCTCGCGGCTCTGGACGGAGGATCGGGAGGATTCGTTAGGCCGTCGATTGCTGTTCGGCTTGCTCGGCATCGGCATCGGGCTGGCGGCGGTTTGGCTGGAGGGGTATTCGTTCGTCGATGCGGCCGCCGGCGCGTCGCGGAATAGGGACGCCGGCGCCCGCAGTCCGTTCTTCGGGGCTCTTTATCCGAAGCCCTCTTCGTTGCCCGCGGCGCTCGGTTATGTCGTGTACTTCGGCTTGATGTTTTCGATCGTTCGCTGGTGGCACATGACGGCTCCGACGCGACCGACGCGACTGGCCTGGCCCGGAGCGCTTGCGGTAGGATTCTTGGCGTACGTGCTTTTGTTCTTGCTGCCGACGGGCGACGAACGACTGGTCGGTTTTGCGACGGCGACGCTGGCGTCCATTGCGGTGCAACTGGGCAGCCCACGCCGCGATCCGGATCCGGCTCCGAGCAAACGGCTCCGGCTCAAATGGGCGTGAGGCCTGTGCGGGCGAGGTTTCGACGGATCGGAGCGGGGGCGACCCTGTTCCTTGCGGGGTTCCAGCGGATGGCGCGAATCGCTTTGATCGGCTTGATGTTGCTTGGGTCGGGCTTGGCTCATGCCGACGACGTGGATGGCTTCGGCCGCACGCTCGACGACGCCAAGGCCGACGCTCGTCAACATGCCCTCGAACGGCTGCAAACGCTTCTTGAAAATCACATGCCGCCGCTCGACGCCTGGAAGCCGACGCTGAAAGATATGGATGGCTTTTTGGACGGCCCGGGCCGTGCCGGCGGCTCCGTTCAAGTGGAGCCGCTTGGCGTGCAACATCAGTGGATTGTGACCGTTCGCTATCCTTCCGACGCCGAGATGGAACAGCGCGATCGCAAGACCGCGCGACAGACATTAGCCCGAATGGTCATGCTCGCGGCCATCGCCGGTTGCGCTGCGGCGTGGGTCGGGAGCGAATGGCGCCGGGCACGACTTAAAACGCGGGCTTGACGAGTCAGCCAAGCTGGCGGAGGCGGCGGCGCCGCACCGCTCCGCCTCAATTGGCCACGCGAGCGCGGCGGATGGTGATGCGCGAGTTGGTCGTCGGCCAGAGATCCCAATCGCCGAACAGGAAGTCGGTCCCGGTCGACAATCCCACGGTCCAGACGCCGCTGCCGGTGCGGATGCCGGCGATGTCGGTTTTGCCGTCGTGATTGAAATCGCCGACGAAGATATCCGTATAGAAATAGCCTGGGGCGCCGCGGTTCGTGGTGATGACTGCTGCGCCGCGTGTCGCGGGGGCGACGCCGACCAGCCACTGCCCCGTCGCCTGGGTGCGGCCAATGAGATCGGCCTTGCCGTCGCCGTTGACATCCGCGATAAACGTCGGGGCATAAGCGATCGTGCGATTCCAGGCCGTGAGGAATTTCGCTGGCGTCGGCTTGCCGTTGGTGCCGTAACTGACATACCACTGGGCGGTCGCCAGCACGCGGCCGACATAGTCGATGCGGCCATCGCCGTCGATGTCGGCCATTTGCACATCGACCCAGGTCGTGCGGCTTTCGAGGTTGCCGTCGGTCAGGTTGGCCCAGGGGGAGGTGAGATTGTTAAGCTTCGCGCCTCCCACAATCGTCGTGCTCGTCTGGTTGAGCGACGTGAAGAACTTGCCCGTGCCCGCTTGCAGACCGACCACGTCCGTACGGTTGTCGTGATTCACATCGATCGCTTTCACTTGCACCCAAGTTTTGGTGGGGTCCCATTTGCCGATGATCTCGGAACCGGCGGTCGTCCCCTGCGAGAACGCGCAGATCCATTCGCCGGTGGCGCGGTTGCGGCCGATCACGTCGATCTTGCCGTCGCCGTTCATGTCGGCCGCCATGACATCGACCCAGGTCGCGGTCGCGCTCCAGGTTGTCCATGGACTGAGCACAAACGTCGTGCCGGTATTCTTGGCGAGGGACCATTGCCCGGTGGCGGCGTCGCGGCCGACGACATCGTCGAAGCCGTTGCCGTCGAAATCGCCGGTGAGAATATCGACCCAGTTCTTTGTGGGCGTAAAGCCGCCCTGGTAATTCGTCGTCACGAATCCGCTTCCCGTGCTGCGGGCGACGAAGATCTGGCCGGTGATCGGATCGCGGCCGATGAAGTCGTCCCCCTTATCGCCGGTGACGACCTGGATCGGGAATGTCTTGTCGAATGTCGCCGTTCCATTGGTGACGCGCACATTGACGCTATGCGAGGTCGCGGCGGCGACATTGAGCAGAGCGCCGTTGCTGACGACGAGGTTCCGGCCGTTGAGCGCGAAACGGCCGCCGGCATTGTCGAGCAGGGTGAACGTGGCAGAGGTATCGAGCGCCGTGTTGCCCGTGCTCAAGGCTCCGATCACCGCACCCGCGGCGCTTTGTTCGATCACGGTGTTCGCCGAAAGAGCGAGCGTGAGCGGGGCGACGCTGACGTTGAATGTTGCGGTCGTGGGCGTCGTGCCGTCGTTTACGATGATCGTGACGGGGAACGTGCCGGCGGTGTTGTAAGTATGGCTTAGAGAGAATGTCTTGTCGGCGTTGAGAGTCAGCGCGACGGCTCCGGCTCCGTCGCCGTAGTTCACGGTCGCGGTCCAGTTGTTGTCGCCGGGATCGACGAACGACCCCGAACGCGTGAACGTGCCGCCGGTGGCTACCGTCGCCGCGGCGCCGGCGG
>JBAXFO010000327.1:0-5781 GCA_037139885.1 Planctomycetota bacterium | reverse complement strand
AGGAGAATCAAAAATTCATTTTTTTAATTCTCTACCGACATACCACGGCCGGTGGATGGCGCTTTACGCCGGGATCATAAGTCGGCCGAGTCGGCGTTTACCGTTTGTCCCGGTCGGTAACCGCCGGTGGATACCGTTTGTCGCGGCGCATGACGGCCGGTGACATGCTTCGCCAAGGTTCGCGCGGAAATCCCTTTCGCTCGCGCA
The DNA here is from genome assembly GCA_037139885.1 of Planctomycetota bacterium. Classification (GTDB taxonomy): domain Bacteria; phylum Planctomycetota; class Planctomycetia; order Gemmatales; family Gemmataceae; genus JAIEPT01. The sequence continues at coordinate 5,574 of JBAXFO010000327.1, read as the reverse complement.
CAGTCATCCGCCAATCCTCCATTATCCCGCGCCGCCCTTTGGCAACCGAACGATTTCGGATGGCATTTTCCGATTTGTCGCGGCCGGCTACGGCATGAAGAACAGATACGTGATCAACGCGAACGTCGGCAGCAGGATGAGGCCCGAGTAAAGCATGTAGCCAAAGAAGGAGGGCGTTTCGTAACCCGCTTCGTCGGCGATGGCTTTGACCATGAAATTGGGGCCGTTGCCGATATACGTGTTCGCTCCCATGAACACAGCTCCGACGCTAATGGCCTGCAGGATCAACGGCTTCGTCGTCATCAGGGTGGCGAACGGTTGACCCTCGGCGGCGACGGTCGCGAACGTGAGATACGTTGGGGCGTTGTCGAGGAAGGAGGACAGGATCCCGGTGGCCCAGAAGAAAGATGCAGGCGAACGGATGCCCAATTCGCCGCCGTGGACTTTGAGAAGCGCGAGGGCCGGGACCATGGTGATGAAGATGCCGATGAAGAGCACGGCGACTTCGATGATGGCTCCCCAGGAGAAATCGTTTTCCTTGCGAAGCTGCGCGGGCGTGGTCAACAGCGACAGAGCGGACAGCAGCAACAACGGGCCGACGAACAGCGCAACACGAACGATCTCGGCGCTGAGCGGCGGCGTGAGGCTGGCGGGATCGGAGCCGACGATGTTGGCCGCCATGACGGCGGGGGCGGGCATGCCGACCTTGGCGCAGAGTTCCGGCGACAAGGACAAAATGACCGCCAGAATGCCCGCCAGAAAGGCGAAATTATGGCTGCCGAGCACGCGCAGGCGGCCGACGCCGGGGACGTTCTCGAGACCGTGAGCCCGTTCTTTGCGGAATACGGAGAATTCCCAGACGGCGAAGATCGCGAGCACGACGCCGATGCCGACGAGCCATTGTGGCCAAAGGTTGAGCGTCCAAAAAAAGTCGATGCCGCGGAGGAAGCCGAGAAACAAGGGCGGATCGCCCAGCGGCGTGAGCAGGCCGCCCAGGTTGCTGACGATGAAAATGAAGAACACCGGCAAGTGTCCTTTGAACTTGCGCAGAGCGTTGATCTTGAGATAAGGACGAATCAGGAGCATGCTGGCCCCGGTGGTCCCGATGAGATTGGCGAGCACGGCTCCCAGCGCCAGCAGGCCGATGTTGACCTTCGGCGAAGGATCGAGATCGCCTTCCAGAACGATGTTGCCCGAGACGGTATAGAGCGACGCCAAAAGAGTGATGAATTGAACGTATTCGAGCAGCGATTCGGTGAGGCCATGAACGCCCGGCGCCCCCAGATAAATGAGGTACGCCAGCACCGGAACGGAAATGCCCAGCGCGACGATCAGCTTATTCGAGTTCTTGTGCCAAAAATGCCCCGCAGCGAGCGGCAGAATGGCGATCGACAGCAAGAGGAGCGCAAAGGGGAGAATCGAGATGGGATGAACCAGAAGATCATGGCCCTCCTCCGCCAACGCGAACGTCGGCAAGCAAACAATGGCAACCAGCCCAAGCATGGCGCAACGCATTCGAGGCTTTCTCCAGTTTACTTTCGATTCGAGAAGCAGCGTTGATGCTTGAGAAGCGTAAAAATCCGTGATGCTACGGATTCTATTCTGAGCTTTTGCAATGGCACAAAGAAAAGAAGACGATCCGAACGAGCGAAGGGAAATGGCGGCTTCGTGTGCGAAAATGAGGGAAGGGAAACATTGGGAACGCACCCGTGGTTTCCCCCCCTCAACTCTCCAGATTTGCATCCGCAAAGGGATGACCGAAATTTGCAAGGCGAGGGTCTTCGCTGGGGTCAGCGAAGCCCCTCGCAAATGCATCGACTTTACTTCTCGACGGTCGTTCGCACCGCTCCGCCGCTGGCGCTCGCTTGCAGCACTTTGGCGAGGTGAGCGGAGATTTGCTCGGGGTTACCGTCGATGAACTTGAACTTGTTGCCCGCGAGCAACGTCATCTTGGGATAGACCGCGAGGAAGTCGGGCGATGGCTTCTTGTTCGGCTGGCAGAGGTCGCCCCAGATGGTGGCGATCTTGTCGGCCGGAAGACCGTCGACGACGACGCTGAAACGTTTCTTCGAATCCGGCGGGATGCGGGCCGACTTCGGCTCGTAGCCAACCGCCGCCGCTTCGTGGGCCAGACCGAAATCGAAACCGGTTTCGCCGTGCTCGACCTGATCGAGACCGGTCGTTTCTTCGGCAGCCGTCACCGTGAAACCCATGACCATGTCGATGATCTTCACGAGGATGAAGCTGACGACGAAAGCTCCGATGGCCGAGATGCTGGCCGCCCAGAGTTGGAGGCCGACTTGCGTCATGCCGCCGCCGTAAAAGAAACCGTCGTTGACGATGGCCACCGAGTTAACAGGCTTCCAGCAGAGGAAACCCGTCAGCACGGCTCCGAGGAAACCGCCGACGCCGTGAACGCCGAACGCGTCGAGCGAGTCGTCGTACTTGAAAATCGACTTGGCGAAAACCGAGATGTAGCAAACGAAACCTGCGACCAAACCAATGGCCAGGCCGGCCCAGGGAACGATGTAACCCGCGGCGGGGGTGACGGCGACGAGGCCGGCGACCACGCCTGAAGCGAAACCAAGAGCGGTCGGTTTACCGCGATGAACCCACTCGACCAGCGACCACACCAAACCAGCGGCAGCCGCAGCAGCCTGCGTTGCCGTGAATGCGGAGACGGCGAGTGTACCGCTTGCAAGTCCGCTACCGCCGTTGAAGCCGAACCATCCAAACCACAGGATGCCGGCCCCCGTCAGAGTAAGCACCATACTGTTCGGATGGAACGCATGCTCGGGATAGCCGAAGCGTTTCCGCAGGGCCAAGAAGGCGGCCAAGCTCGACAAGCCAGCGGCGATATGCACGACCGTGCCGCCGGCGAAATCGAGGACGTCCTTGCCGCCGAAGTAACCGGTCATTTTCTTGCCGGTGTCGCCGGTGTAATAATCTTGCCGTGCCTTCTTGTCTTTTTCGCTGGTTTCCGCGGCGACTGCGGTCTCGATGTACTTGGACTTGAATTCTTCGATTTTCTTGTCCGACGCAGCGATTTTTGCTTCGATCGCGGCCAATGCCTTATCGAGTTTCGGATCCGCTTTCTTCGCTTCCGCGGCGTCTTCAACGGCCTTTTTGGCGTCCGCCAATTCGACGGAGTTTGCATAGGCATAGGGATCCGCGGCAAGGGTCAGGGTCCAGTTCCAGTTCATGGCCCAAACCGATTGAGCGAGCGGGCAGTAAATCACAACCATCCAAATGAGGATGAATGTGAGGTACGAACGGAACTTGATGCGTTCAGCCAAAGCGCCGCTAATGAGGGCGGGCGTGATGATGGCGAACATGCCTTGGTAGGCCATATGCAGGTAAACAGGGATGGTGAGGTTCGGCACGATCGTGTCGGGCCGAACGCCCCTCAAGAAGACGAGCTCGGGGCTCCAACCCAAGACGCTCAGTCCGCCGATCTTGATCCACGGATCGCCGAAGGCCAGCGAATAGCCGATGCCGATCCAGAAGACGCCGACGACGGAAAGGCAGATCATGCTCTGCATCATGGTGGCGAGCACGTTCTTGCGACGGACCATGCCGCCGTAGAACAGGGCCAGGCCGGGAACCATGAGCATGACGAACGCGGTCGAGACGAGCATCCAGGCGATGTCGCCGCGTTGTTGTCCGTCAGACGCTTTGGCGTCGGCGATTTCAACAGCGGTCTTTTCCGGGGCCTTGGCTTCGTCTTTTTTCTCTTCGGCTTTCTTTTCCTCAACCGGAGCCTTCGCTTCCGGAACCGGAGCCGGAGCCTTTTCCGGGGCCTTCTCGACAGCCTTCTCAACGGCCTTTTCCGGAGCCTTCACCTCAGGCGCCTTGACGTCTTCCTTTTTGGGAGGCTCGACCTGTTTGAGTTTGGGGGGCTCGACGGGGTCCTTTTTGTCGGGCTGAGCGGATGCCGATCCGCTCAGTTGCAGCGTCAAGGCTGACGCACACAGGAACAACCAGAAATACTTTTTCACTGCGCATTACCTCCCGGGGTTGGCGGTGCCAACGAACCGATAATTGCTCGAGAGAGCCGTGGGACAAAAATGGGTCACGTGGGATGTCCGGGAAGCAATTGAGATGCCAGACCCGGTTTGCAACTTCATTTCTGAGCCATAACTCGGCTTTTTGGTAGGACTTGACAGAGATTGTATTTCTTTCAGCGCCCACCCCATGAGCGCCCTCTGCCACGACCTTGAACAGCGGCGTGCTAAAGGTCGTGGCAGCTCATCGAGTTTTGTGCCTCGCCCCGTCGATCTGCAATCTGCCCCCTTTCCTTAACTTCCCCCGCCTCTCCGCTTCATCAGGGAAAGTGAGGACACGATCGAAACGGGGACCGGAGATTTTCGGCGGGGCGTGATTATGCCGAAGGGTGCGACGCCGTTGGCCAGCGGTTCCATTTCCGCCCTTCACGCTCTGCGTCCATTTAATATTACAAATACAGTCACTCTAATCATGTTTATAGGGGGCGATCCCATGCGTCGGTTATTGAGTCTGCTGCTCGTGGGCGTCCTCGGTTGTCCCGCGGCCAAAATCGACGCCCCGAAAACCGTCGAGATCATCAACGCCTCCTACGATCCCACGCGGGAGCTCTATCAAGAGGTGAATGCCGCGTTCGCCCGGGCCTACGAAGCCAAGACGGGCGTGCGCGTCAACGTCTTGCAATCGCATGGCGGGTCGGGGGCGCAGGCTCGAGCGGTGATCGATGGCCTGGAGGCGGATGTCGTCACTTTGGCTCTCGCCAACGATATCGACGCGATGGCCACGAAGGGGTTGCTGGAGGGCGCCTGGCAGACGCGGTTGCCCGATCATTCCACGCCGTACGTTTCGACGATCGTGCTGGTCGTGCGCAAGGGGAATCCGAAGGGGATCAAGGACTGGCCCGACCTGGCGCAGCCCAATGTCAAGGTGATCACGCCCAACCCCAAAACCGGCGGCGGCGCCCGCTGGAACTTTCTCGCCGCCTGGGGTTATGTCACGCTGCACAAGAAGGGAACCGAGCAAGACGCTCAGGATCTCGTGCAGAAGATTTACCGCAATGTCACCAAACTCGATTCCGGCGCCCGCGGCTCCACCGAAACGTTCACGCGCCGGCAGATCGGCGACGTCTTCATGTCCTGGGAAAATGAAGCCCTTCTTATCCTTAAAGAGTTTCCCGGCCAATATGAAATCGTCTATCCCTCCGCAAGCATTCTCGCCGAACCGCCGGTCGCGTGGATCGACCGCAATGTCGACAAACACGGCACCCAGGCGGTCGCCAAAGAATACCTCGAATTTCTGTTCACCGAACCCGCCCAGGCGATCATCGGCAAACACGGCTATCGTCCCAGCCGCCCGGAATTCCGCGCCAAATACGCGGCCGACTTGCCCGAAATGCCGCTCTTCACCATCCGCGAGTTGGCCGGAAGCTGGCGCGCCGCCCAGGACAAGTTCTTCGTCGACGGCGCCATTTTCGATCAGATCTATCAACCGCAGAAGGCGAAATGATGGGCTCTGGGGAAATCCAAGGGCGAAAACGCCGCGTCATCGCCGTCTTTGCGGAAGATCGGCGTT
>JBAXFO010000326.1:0-5802 GCA_037139885.1 Planctomycetota bacterium | reverse complement strand
GCCCTTGATTTCGGTCCTAGATGGTTCCCTCATGCGAGCATGACGCTCGCTTGCCGCGTGTCAAGGATGGCTCATGGCCCCGCTCACTGTCGACGACCTGTTGCCTCTCGATGTCTACGCGCCGCGCCGCCGCGAATTCTTCGATTCGCATCGCCGCTACATCGATCGGTTCCGCCGCGTGCGCGTCGGCCCGCGTCTCACGCTGATCTTCGAAAATCGGCAAACGCTCTGGTTTCGCGTGCAAGAGATCGTTCGCGTCGCCCGGCTCTCCGAGCGCCGTGAAGTCGAGCAGGAACTGGATCTCTACAATCGGCTGTTGCCGGACGGCCAACTGCTTCAGGCGGCTCTGCTGCTCGACGTTCCCGACGGCGATTCTAAAATTCACGACTGGATGAACTGGCAGCATCTCGATGGCGAATGCCTGCGGTTCGTCGTCGGCGACGAAGAACTCTCGGCGCGACTCGTCACCTGCCGACCCGAAGACCGCTGCGCCGGCGCCGCCCACTGGGTGCAGTTTTCGTTCGACGACCACACACGGCAGCTTCTGGGCGATCTCGATCAGCCCGCGTTCTTTCGCTTCGAACACGGCAACTATTTCCACGCCAGTCAACCCCTGGAAGCCGGTCTCCGCCAGAGCCTGCTCGCCGACCTGGAATGACGGCCCGAACATCGCCTGGAAACATCGCACATGAATGGCTGGGCCGATTTCAATCTGATGTACTTTCTCGACTTTTACTTCTCCTTGATGTTCATCGTCGGCACGTATCGCCGCTTCAATCAATATCAGAACATCTCCAAACTCGCATTCGGCGGCCCCGGGCGTTGGCCTCGGCTTTTGACGCTCATCGGCGAACATCGCGCCATCTTCCTCACATGGACAACGCTCTTACCGCTCGTGCTCGGGCTGAGCCTTTCGGTCGCGCAGCTAATCGCGTCGCGGGTCATCTGGCCCGAAGCGGGCAAGCCGCCGCATGGCATGACGCTCGGTTTGCTCATCGAATACTGGCCCGTGTTGTTTCTCATCGCGCCGTTCGCCGTGTCGATGTTCGGCGTCGATCTCTATTTTCTCATTCGCATCGGCGATTTTGATCGGCCGCAACTTGAGAAGTATTTCGATCAGGCGGAATACTGGCTCGGCTCGCGGACGGCTCACGTCGTGCGCGCCGTGACGTTCGGCATGATCAATCCACGTCGGATGGTGGCGGATGAAGTGCGCAAGGCTCTCATCGCGGCGGGCAACATGCTCAACACGTCGCTGTGGTGGTGGAATGTGCAGATCTCGCTGCGTTTCGTTTTCGGGCTGTCGTTGTGGCTGACGTGGGCGTTTACGTGATCGTTCGGATGAGGGACTGGAATCCCAGAGCCTGGCGCCTCTTCCAGGCTAAATCTTCGGCGTGAGCCGGCGGGTTCATCCCGCCGGGACAAGCCCGGCGGCTCGCCTCAACCGACAATCTCAATAAGTGAACTCGATTCGGCTGAGGTAGCCCGACGCGTGAGCGAGGGTGAACGGGGATGGCCCTGACGCACGACGAAGGTCTCGACCGCGCCACCCTCGCTCACGCGTCGGGCTTCCAGCGAAATCGCGCACGGTCATTGAGTCTGGTTGACGCGCTAGGGGACAACTCAAGGCACGAAAAAACCCCGAGGATGAGGCACGAACTCATCCCCGGGGCGGCACAGGAAAATCGGGATTCGCCGAAGTCTACCGCTGCGGCGGATTCGTCGATACGGGGACGATTTCGGGGTTGGTCGGCGTCGGGCCCCAGTTCGGCAGCAGGCGGCTCAAGAAGCCCGGCGACGCATTGGGCGCTTGAGCGACGGGTTCGGTCGCTTCGGTCGAAGGAGCGAAACGGGCGAACAAGCGGTTCCAGGCGCCGGGCTTCGGACCTTCTTCCGGCTCGGGGCGCGGATTCGGGCGGGAGACGAACGTTCCGGGAGCGGCACGCGCGGTTTCAGGTTCATTCGCGGGAACGGTCGGGAAAATTCCCTTCCAAAGACCGGGGGAGTCTCCCGAAGCCGGCGAACGGAACCAAGAATTCGAAGCGGCCGTTTTCGGCGGCGGGGCGCTCGCTTGCTGCGTGAAGAGCTTGATCGTCGGATCTTGCAATCCCAACTCGCGCAATTCTTCGCGGCGCTGACGAAGCGAAATCTTCGAGTCGTATTCGGGCAACTTAAGCGCTTGATCTTTGGCGTCCGGCGTCGTGCGTTCAAGGAGCGTCGGGGCCTGTCCGGCGGCGACAGTCTTCACGACAGGGGGCGACGCGGGCGCCGCGGCTTTCGGGGTCGGCGGCGGGACGTTGAGCGGCTCGGGCGGCGACGATTCCTCGGCTCCGCCGCGGACGATGCCGCCGGCCGGCCCTTCAAGGCGGACTCCTTTGAAGTTGGTTTTCGCTTGCTGGAGAATGGCGATCTGTTGGGGATTGCCGGAGGTGGAGTGTTTTTTGAGAGCCTCGTTCGCCTGCCATTTGACAGCCAGGGCGCGTTCGCCGGGGAAGCCATCACGACCGCTGCCGACGGCGCAACATTGCAAGGCGTCGAACGACTTGGGCGCGAGGTACGCCGACTTGGCGAAGACGGCCCCCGCCTGGGCGCGAACGCTTTCGCTCGGATCGGCGCGCAGGGCATAGATCAGGATGCCTTCGGCCTCTTGGTCCGACTGCCAGGCGGTCGCACCGAGCAGAATGACGGCTTGCATGCGGGCCGTGCTCGGGACTTTTTCGCCGGCGCGGATGAGTTTGGCCGCGTTTTGCGGGGTCGTCACGATGGCGGTGTGGCTGGGCGAGGGGGCCTCGCGCAGGGCGATTTCCCGCCGATCTTGAGCCGTGGCCGCGCCGGTCAGCGACATCGTTCCGAGGGTCGCAGCCGTGAACATGCGCGTTCGCCAGCCGCTCAGGAAAGATCGGCAAAATTGGGGGTTCATGTCGTAACCAGCCCTGGGAAAAGATGAGGAAGATTCGCACTGGGCACAATCTTCATCGGTTTCCAAAGGAAGCGATCTTGATGGCGGGGAGGGTGGAATCGGTTGGTCGGGCGGTAGCGGGCGATCGCACAATCGGCATCGTCGGCAAACTCTGCCTGTTTTAACCCCGAGGCGTTTCGCATCGACTCGCTCTCGGTTTACACTTCGAATTCGCAAATTCATATCATGACCGCCTCTGCATTCTCAGTGGATAGCGCTCTATGTCGATCTTCGCTCAGCGTCGCGATAAGCTTCTTTCCCTGGTTCGCCAGGAAGGGCTGGATGGACTGCTCGTCACCCATCCCGTGAACGTTACCTATCTCACCGGCTTTTCCGGAGAGGCGAGTTATTTGGTCCTGACGGACGACAAGACGATTCTCGTCAGCGATGGCCGCTTCGTTGGGCAACTGGCGGAAGAATGTCCCGATCTCGAGACGTTGATTCGGACGACGAGTCAGACGATCGCCGACGCCGCCGTTTCGGCGCTCGGTTCCGTGCACGCACGCACGGTCGGTTTTGAAAGCGGGCATCTCACGGTCGCGGATTTCGAAACGCTTCGCGGCAAGGCGGGGCCGATCGACTGGAAGCCGGGGGCGAGCCGAGTCGAAGGCTTGCGCATGATCAAGGACGCAACCGAACTCGCGCAGATCCGCGAAGCGATCGCGATTGCGGAAGCGGCGTTCGCGCGGTTTCAGCATGACTTGCAACCGGAGCGGACCGAGAAACAACTGCACGACGCGATGGAGTTCCACATCCGCGCGCTCGGGGGCAAGACGACGGCGTTTCCGACGATTGTCGCCGTCGGGGATCGGGCCGCTTTGCCGCACGCGCCGCCGACGGGCCGGCGGCTCGCCGACGCTCCCTTTGTGCTGGTCGATTGGGGGGCGAGCGGGGCGTTCTACAAAAGCGACTTGACTCGCGTTCTTTGGACCCATAAACCGTACTCGAATTCCGGATTGCGTGCGAAATTTCTGCATGTGTTCGAGGTCGTGCAGAAGGCGCAAGCGGCGGCCATCAAGCGCATGCATGTCGGGACGGCTTTGCACGATATCGATGCCGCGGCCCGGGCCGTCATACGCGATGCGGGCTTCGGCGAATTCTTCAATCATGGCCTGGGGCATGGCTTCGGCCTACAAATTCACGAAGCGCCCTTCCTGAGGCCCACGGGTTCGGGCAAGTTGGAAGCGGGCATGGTGATCACGGTCGAGCCGGGCGTTTATCTGCCGGGCGAGGTGGGCGTTCGCCTTGAAGACGATGTGCTCATCACCGCCGATGGGCCCGTGATGCTGACAAGCGTGCCGCAGTCGCCGGATCAATGGCTGAACGGTTCGTGATCCTGCTTAAGTCCGATGTGGGGATCGCTGTCTGAAAAGGAGTTCCTGGTGGCCGACGAACAATCCAAATCGAACAGTCCTGGCCCGTTCGATGTGCGGACGGTGAAGAATCTGGTCGCCTTGATGGCGAGCCACGATCTGGCCGAGATCGACCTTCGCGACGGCATGCAGCGGCTGCGGATTCGCCGCGGCGGCGCGCAAACGTTCGTGTCGGCCATTCCCGCGCTGACGCATGCTCCCGCGCCGGTGGCCGCTCCCGCTCCCCAAGCGAGGCCTGCCGAAGCGCCGCCAGCGGCCGCGCCCGCTCCGGGCAAGAAATATCTCGAAATCAAGAGCGAATCGGTCGGCACGTTTTACTCCAAGCCGAGTCCCGATGCGCCGCCCTATGTGAGCGTCGGCTCGAAGGTGTCGGCCAACACGGTCGTCTGCCAGCTCGAAGCGATGAAGCTCTTCAGCGAAGTTCAGGCGGGCATCTCGGGAACGGTCGTCGAAGTCCTCGTCGACAATCAAAGCCCCGTCGAGTTCGGCCAGGTGCTCTTCCGCGTGGAAGGGTGAGCCCAAGGCTGGCGTTCTTGTCCTCCCCTTCCTCCCTCTTTGGATGACCGATGTTTCAACGGATTCTGGTCGCCAATCGCGGCGAGATTGCACTACGGGTGATTCGGGCGTGCCGCGATCTGGGCATCGAAGTCGTCGCCGTCTACAGCGAGGCCGACAAAGACGCTCCGTATCTCGACCTCGCCGACGAAGCGATCTGCATTGGCCCTGGCCCGGCCGTCGACAGCTATCTCAAAATCCCCCGTATCATCGCCGCCGCCGAGATTTCGAACGCCCAGGCGATTCACCCCGGCTTCGGCTTTCTCTCCGAAAACTCGCACTTCGCCGAGGTCTGCAGGCTCTGCAAAATCGAATTCATCGGACCGCCGCATGAAGCCATGCGCGCCCTCGGCGACAAGAACTCCGCCCGTCAAGTGGCCAAGAGCATCGGCGTGCCGGTCGTCCCCGGCAGCGAAGGCCTCATCGTCGACGAACAGACCGCGCTGCGTCTGGCCAACGAGATCGTTTATCCCGTCTTAATCAAAGCGTCGGCCGGCGGCGGCGGCCGCGGCATGCGCGTCGCCCGCGATGAAGCCTCGCTCTTGACCGGCCTCGTCGCCGCGTCACAGGAAGCGGAGAAGGCGTTCAAAGACGGCAGCGTCATCATCGAGAAATACGTCGAAAAGCCCCGGCACGTCGAAGTGCAAATCATCGGCGATCGCCATGGCAACGTCGTCCACCTCTGGGAACGCGACTGCTCCCTCCAGCGCCGGCATCAAAAACTCGTCGAGGAATCGCCTGCGCCTCATCTGCCGCTCAGCGTCCGCGAAGCCATCTGTGCGGCCGCGGTCAAGCTGGTGAAACACGTCGGCTATTACAACGCCGGCACCTGCGAATTCTTGGTCGACAAGGACAACCGTTTCTACTTCATCGAACTTAACGCCCGCATCCAGGACGAACATCCCGTGACCGAAC
>JBAXFO010000325.1:0-5808 GCA_037139885.1 Planctomycetota bacterium | reverse complement strand
CGGGCAAGCTGAGCGTCGAGCAGCCGATCATCAGTCAGAAAACGGGCCGCGGCCATAAATCGTCGGGCCTCTTGCTCATGCAAGGCAAGACGAGCAAGCCGCTGCACGATGTCGTCGCCGGCGATCTGGTCGCCGTCGCCAAGGTCGAAGACCTGCACATCGGCGACACCGTCAGCAATCACGCCGGCGGCCCGAAAGTCAACAGCGACAAATACCCCCACTCGATGTTCGGCCTGGCCATCGAACCCAAGGCTCGCGACGACGAACAAAAGATTTCGGTGAGCCTGCACAAGATCGCCGAGGAAGACCCGACGTTTCACGTCACCCGCGATCCGCAAACGAAAGAGATGGTCATCACCGGCATGACCCAACTCCACCTCGACGTCATCCAGAAACGCCTCAAATCCCGCTATGGCCTGGAAGTCGTTACGAAGGAGCCGAAAATCCCCTATCGCGAAACGATCACCGCTCCGGGCGAGGCGGCGTACAAGCACAAGAAGCAATCCGGCGGCCGGGGCCAGTTCGGCGAAGTGCACCTCCGCATCTATCCCCTCTCACGCGACATTCACAGCAACGAAGACCTGCTCGAAAAATTCGCGACCAAGAGCCGCTTCGAAAAGATGCGCTCCGCCCATTACGATCCGCATTTCAATTTCGCGTTCATCGACCACATCGTCGGCGGGTCGATCCCCAATCCGTTCATTCCCGCCGTCGAGAAAGGCTGCAAAGAATTGCTCGAACGAGGCGCACTCGCGGGCTACCGCCTGCAAGATATCGCCGTGGAAGTTTATTTTGGGAAATACCACGACGTCGACAGCTCGGAAGCCGCGTTCAAGATCGCCAGCCGCATCGCGTTCCGCAACGCCATCTTGACCGCGCATCCAACGCTACTGGAGCCGATCGTCCACATCGAAGTGACCGTGCCGACGAAATACACCGGCGCAATTCTCGGCGACCTGAACACGAAACGAGCCCGCATCGAAGATCAGGACAGCCTCGCCGGCGATTTAGCGGTGATCAAAGGCGTCGCCCCTCTTTCCGAGATGACGCGTTACGCCGCCCAACTCGGCAGCATCACGCAAGGTCAAGGATCGTATGTCATGGATTTCAGCCATTACGACGTCGTGCCGGCGAATGTGCAGCAACACATCGTCAGCAAGGCGAAAATGGCCCACGATGAAGATGAATAAGTCAGAGTCCGTAGGGCGGGTTGAGCGGAGCGAAGCCCACCAAAAGGCGTTCATGCGAAATCCAATAAACAGCGACCGAAGCAAAGTAAGCATCGGCGTCTTTTGGTTGGACTGCGCGTTCCGCTCCCGCCCTACCAGGACTTACCGATTCCCGAAACCGTTGATGCCGGGAAACATTTGCAAGTTGTTGTTATTGTTCAGCCCCGGTGCCGCGGGGGGCTGATTCGGGAAGAACCCGTTCGCTTGCCCCACGACGGGAGCGTTGTTGAACGCCGGCATTTGCGATTGGTTGTTGAAGTTGTGCACGGGGAACGGCAACCCTTGTTGTTGGCCGAACGGCGTCGCCCCGTTGTTCGGCCAATTTTGGTGAAACGGAATGGTGTTGTTGACGAACGGACTGCTCGGCGCCGGGCCCCCCAGGATCGTATAAAACGACGTGGTGGTGCCGGTAAATCCATACGAATTGTTGCCGTAGGACGAATTGTTGCCGTTGTTGATGAAGTAGTTATTCCCGCCATAAGGACCAAAATGCCGCACGGGGGCGATGACCGTCGAGCCGGGCACGCCCTGTCCGGCGCGGGGCAATGGCCGTCCCTGAGCCAAAGCCGATAACGCAGCCATGCCGACAACGAACGACGCAAGCAGAAAACGCATCAGGCACCTCCATGCCAAGCATACCACTCGAATTTCGCCGATCGGTTCCCGAGTCCCGATTCGTCGCGGTAAGCCCGTCAAGACAGCCCGACTTTTGCGCCGACGCCGCCAACGACCGCCGCACAGCCGACAATTTCGGCAAACTCCGCCGCCAATCTGGCGGACCGAAGCGGACAATGCTGGTGATTGCCCCCCGCGGCGGTTACAAAGAAGGTTGCGAGAGAGATCGTCCCGGGAGAGACAAGCGCCCATGAAAGTCTTTTGGCATTTCATCACGCACGACTGGTATTTCGCGATCCCCATGTTTTTCATGTCGCTGGCGGCGGTCACGCTCGTCGTCTGGCGACTGCTGCTCAATCGCCGCACGACGACCAACATGAGCGCTTTCCTGCCCGCGTTTCAAGACAAGCTGCGCAGCGAAGGCGTGCCCGGAGCGCTGGAGTTCTGCCGCACGCAACCGGGCGTCATTCCGACGAAGCTCTATGTCGCTGGGCTGGAAACGTCGAAGCAAGGAGCCGCCGCCATGCGCCGCGCCATGGCGAACGTCATCGAACTCGAAATCCTTCCCGAGCTGAACGCCTTCTTGCCGCTGATCTTGGCGATCGCCAAAATCGCCACGATGGTCGGTTTGCTCGGCACCGTCATCAGCATGATCGGCACGTTCTCCGAAATTCAAGCGATCACCGAAAGCAAGCAAGGCAACGTCGCCGGCTCCTCCGGTTCGATCGGTCTGGCCCTCTTCGCCACGGCGCTTGGGCTCATGACCGCGATCCCGCTCGTGTTCGCGCATGTCATGTTCAAAGCATGGATCGCCGACTTCGACATCAAACTCAAGAGCGCCGCACAGAAACTGCTCACGCTCATGCAAGCGCTCAAACCGGTCGAAACGGCGCGGAAGTGAGTTTCCCAGCCCTGGCATGAGGGACTTCGAATCCCAGGGCTGTGTTTGAATCTGATAGGTCATCCCCGGGCAAACGATGGCGAAGCCGGCGAATCGCGTTCTGGATGTCTGGATCACCGAAACGAAATCGGTCTACACCGAGGTTCCGTTCGCGGTCGTCGTCGATTGGATCGCGCAGGGCCGGCTGTTGAGCGACGATCGCGTTCGTCTCGCCGGCAACAAAGCCTGGCATCCCATTCACAAAGTGCCCGCTCTCTCTCCCTATTTGCCGCGCTCGGAACCGCTCGAAACCTCTTCGGCCTCCGAATCTCTCGAACCGGTCGATCTCGGCTGGAACTGGAAGCGCCCGGAAGACGATGACGACGACATCGACATGATCCCGCTCATCGACATCAGCCTGGTGCTGCTCATCTTCTTCATGATGACCGCGACGATTTCGAGCGGCATCCTGGCCCCGATTAAGACGCCGGAAACGAACTACCCCGCCGGCGTGCTCGCGGCCGATCAATACTGGATCGGCGTCGACCCCAAGGGCCCCACGGGAGTCGAACAGAAAAAGGAAGGCCGGGCGATCGTCTGGTATTCGCTGGGCCACGACACCAAGGAACTCGTCGCGCCGACGATCGATTTCGACGAATTCCGCGGCGGCCTGCAACGGCAATTCATGCCGCCCTCGGGCGAGATCAAGATCCGCATTCGCGCCGACCGCAGTCTGCCGATCGAAACCGTGACCAACATGATCCGCGAGATTCAAGAGCTGCAAGCACGCCTCAACCGCGATCGCCGCGGCGGGCCGCCGCTCAGCATTGTTCTCATGGGCGAAGTCAGCGAAGGACGGTGATCCATGCCCTGGCGCTTCCGCCGTGAAGGTTCGACGCAGGAAAGCCGCGATCTCGCGCTCGAGCAGATCGTGGCGGGCCTGCGCGACGGCAAAATCGAAACCACCGACGAAGTCTTCGGCCCCGACGATACGCAGTGGTCCATCATCGAAAACCATCCCGATCTCGCCGAGATCGCCGACGAAATCGAAGCCGCGACCCCCCGCATTCACGACGACCCGACCTCGCTCGACATGAATCCGCTGATCGATGTCTGCCTCGTGCTGCTCGTCTTTTTCATTCTGACGACCAGTTATGCCGCCGCCGTCATGAAAGTCATCCCTCTGGCGACGGCCGCGGCCGACAAGAAAGGCGTGCAAACCATCACGCCGAAGATGGCTCGCGAACGCATGATCCGCGTCGAGGCTTCGAAACGCAACAACAAGATGCACATCCGCGTGCAGGATCAATCGCACGATGTCCTCACGGCCGACGGTTCGCTCGATGGCCGTAAACTGGAAGCCGTCTTGAAGCCCTACACCAGCGGCGCGGATCGCAAAACCGAGATGCTGCTCGACGCCCGCGACATCGACTGGGGAACCGTCGTCCGCATCCAGGATCACGCGAAAGCGGCCGGGATTTTGAACGTGACCCACAAGCTGCATTAACCCAAGCTCGGGGATTCGGAGCGCTTCAGCCCGGGACTCGATGCGCTGCGGCCTTTCCCGTCTGGCGTCCCGCCCCATTTCGCTCTATTCTGAAAGGTACAGTGCTCCGTTTTTGGAAGGGTTTTTCTCGCATGCCGTCGCTTTCTCGTCAAAATTCGCGTGATGTTCTTCAAGACCTGATGGCTCAGCGCATCCTCATCCTCGATGGATCGATGGGGGCGCTCATCTATTCGAAATCGCCGGTCGAAGAAGACTATCGCGGCGAACGTTTCGCGACGCACCCGGTGTCGCTCAAGAACTGCACCGAAGCCCTGGTTCTGACGCAGCCGAAGCTCATCGAAGATATCCACCGCGCTTATCTCGACGCCGGGGCGGATATCGTCGAGACCTGCACTTTCAACGGCAACCGCCTCTCCCTCGAAGAGTTCGGTCTCGACCATCTCGTCTTCGAGATCAACAAGAAGGCCGCCGAACTCGCCCGACATGCCTGCGACGACTACACCCGACGTAATCCCGACAAGCCGCGGTTCGTGGCGGGGAGCATCGGGCCGACCACGAAGACGCTGTACATCGAGCCGAGCATCGCCGATCAAGGGGATCGCAGTTTCACTTACGATATTTTCGTCGACAGTTACTATGCCCAGATCGAAGCTCTCGTCGCGGGCGGGGTCGATCTTTTGGCCGTCGAAACGGGGAACGACATCCTCGTGCTCAAAACCTGCCTCTTCGCGATCGATACGTATTGCGCGAAGAACAAGGTGAAGATCCCGACTCTCGTTTCGGGCACCATCTATCATCCCAGCGGCCGCACGCTGCTCTCGCAAACGCCCGAAGCGTTTTACGTCTCCGTGTCGCATTTCGACGCCTTGAGCGTCGGCTTCAATTGCGGCGTCGGCGTCGACAAGCTGCGCGGCGCCGTCGAAAGTTTGGCGGAGATCTCCAAGGCCCCGATTCACTGTTACCCGAACGCCGGCCTCCCCGACGGCATGGGCGGCTTCCGCGGCCTGGGGCGCGAAGGCACGGCGCAGATGCTCGGCGACTTCGCGCGCCAGGGCTGGGTCAACCTCATCGGCGGCTGTTGCGGCACCACGCCCGACTGGATCGCCGCCATGGCGAAGGAGGTCGACAACGTCAAACCGCGTTCGGCGCACGGCCTGCCGGGTTGGTCGTATCTCAGCGGCGACGATGTCTTCACCATCCGCCCCGAGACGAATTTCGTCATGGTCGGCGAGCGCTGCAACATCACCGGTTCGCTCCGCTTCAAACGCCTCATTAAAGAAGGCCAGTTCGACGAGGCCATCAAGATCGCGCGCGAACAGGTCGAAGGCGGCGCCAACATCCTCGACATCAACATGGACGCCGACCTCATCGACGGCAAGGAAGCGATGACCCGCTTCCTGCATCTCGTCGCCAATGAACCGTCGCTTTCCAAAGTGCCGATCATGGTCGACAGCTCCAAATTCGAGATCATCGAAGCGGGCCTCAAGTGCTTGCAAGGCAAAGGCATCGTCAACTCGATCTCGCTGAAAGAGGGCAAAGAAAAGTTCCTCGAACAGGCCCGGCTCATCAAGCAGTAT
>JBAXFO010000324.1:0-5853 GCA_037139885.1 Planctomycetota bacterium | reverse complement strand
GGTTGAGCCAGCAGGCGAAGCCCACCAAAAGGTTTGACGCTGGTTCTCCTTTCGGTGATCGAAATGGGGAAAGCGTCAAACCTTTCGGTGGGCTTCGCGTCCCGCTCAACCCACCCTACGAAGACAATCGCACGGGCGTTTTATTGCCGGGCGAGTTCCGCCATCACTAATCCGAGCAGGCCGATGCTGATGACGGCGTTGACGTGAAAGAACGCCTGATTGACGCGTGCCAGGTCGTTGGGCCGGACGAGCCAGTGTTCGTAAGCGAGCAAGACGCCGACGGCGAGAATGCCGACGAGAAAGATCGTCCCCAGCGGCGGTTGGGCCTGAGAGTAGAGGGCGAAGAGCAAACCCCACATCACGACATGGCAGACGCACGCCAACCGCAACGCCGCGGGGACGCCGATCGTCGCGGGAATGCTATGCAGGCGTGCGGCCTTGTCGAACTCGGCGTCCTGGCAGGCGTAAAGGATGTCGAACCCCGCCACCCAAAACAGCACAGCCAGGCCGAGGATCGTGGGGATGAGCATTTGTTCGAGCCCGCGAATCGCGATCCACGCTCCGACCGGCGCCAAAAAGAGCGACGCCCCCAGCCAGAAATGCGCCAGCGCTGTGAACCGCTTGGTCAGCGAATAGGCGCAAAGAAACGCGAGCACGGGGGCGCCCAGATACAACGGCCAAGGATTGCTCGGCGTGGCCAGGAGAAACAGGGCGGTCGACGCGAAAAACCCCAGGGCGCAGAGAATCGTGAACGCCGTCACCGCCGGCACGGATAAAAGTCCCGCGGGAAGATGGCGGCCTTGCGTGCGCGGATTGAGGGCGTCGATGTCGCGATCGACCAGCCGATTGAAGGCCATGGCCGTGCTGCGGGCGAACACCATGCAGCAAAGAACGCCGGCCAATTCCACCCACTGAAACGACCCTTTGGCATGCCAGGCCAGCAGACCGCTCATCAGCGCGAACGGCAGCGCGAACAGCGTATGGCTGAAGCGGATGAGCTCCATAAAGCGGCGTACGGCGACGAACATTTGCGAACACTCCTCCCCAGGTTGAGCCCTGTCTACCATATCATTCCGTGAAAGGGCTCCCAGAGTAACGGCCCCCCGGAGAATTGGCCATGGACGACGCATATCATCAAATCACCTATGGGCAGGTCGCTCTCGCGGCTTTGCTCATGCTCATCAATGGCGTCATCTCCGTGGCCCTGAAACTGGGGCTCGAAGCACGCATGCTCATCAGCGCGGCGCGCATGGTCGTGCAATTGCTGCTCATCGGCCTCGTGCTCAATTATGTGTTCGCGACCAACGATTGGCGGCTCGTGATCGGTTTGGCGGCAGTGATGGTGGTCGTGGCTGGGGCGGCGGCCGTGAACCGCAACGAACATTCCTATCCTGGCATTCTCCGCAACAGCGTTATCGCCGTTTGGGCGAGTTCCTGGTTCGTCATGGCGATCGCCTTGACGCTGATCATTCCGATCCAACCCTGGTACGCCCCGCAATATACGGTGCCGCTGCTGGGGATGATCCTGGGAAATTCGCTTAACGGCATCTCTCTGGGGCTCGACCGCATGGGTCAAGAATTGACGAGCAACCGCGGCCAGGTGGAAACGCTGCTCGCTCTGGGCGCCACGCGCTGGGAAGCCGCCCGCGGGCCGATTCGCAAGACCGTGCGCACGGCCATGATGCCGACGCTGAACACGATGACCGTGGCGGGCATCGTCAGCCTGCCGGGGATGATGACGGGGCAGATTCTCTCGGGCGTCAGCCCGTTCGAAGCGGTGAAATATCAGATCGTGATCTTCTTCCTGATCGCCGCGTCCGCCGCGCTCGGCACGCTCTTGATCGCGTTATTGACGTTTCAAAAACTGTTCAATCAACGCCATCAATTTCTTTACGACCGACTCAAATGAGAGCCCGGAAGTTATGGATGAACGCGGAGGGCGAATCCCTGTTGCCGGCGCAAGATCGCTTGCGCCTGGGCGGGAGTCAAGCCGCCGCTCATGAGCGAGGCGGCGAGGCCGGCGGTGAACGAGGTCGAGATTGGCGTGCCGAACATGGGGCCCGAGCCTTCGCCGACGCGATCGGGAACGAAGAGCAAATGCTGCCGAGCCAATTCGACATAAGGCGGCGTGCCCACGACGGCATAGGGGACGGTTCGCTGTTGGGCGTCGGTCGCGGTGACGGTGAGCAGGCCGCGCGCATCGCCGGGGATGCCGAGCGTCCCCTGGTCGGTGGCGAAGTCGACGAATTGCGGCCGGCCGAGCAGGCGATTTTCCGAGTCGATCGCTTCGACGAACAGACGCGGGCGAAGCTCCCAGTTTTTTTCGAGCACGGGCAGCGTCGGCGCGTTCGCGGGACGAAGTCCGGTCGGGTTGATGCCGGTTTTTAGCACGAACTCGGGCCGATTCGCTTCGTTCTCCAACCCTTCAATCTGCCAGACGTGATCTTGCTGGCGTTCCACGCGCACGGCATAGACCCCCTTCTTGTCGATGGGGACGTCGAGCACGTGTTCGTAGACGCTTCCCCCGGGCAGATGCTGCACCCGTTGGGGGAAGGGATTGCTGCGGGCGATCACCTCGAACGAATCGGCCGGCAGCGACTTCCCCGACGGATCGCGCTGACGCAGCAGCACGAGCCGCACGTTCGTCAGCGGTTGCCGATAGGGATCGGTTTCGCCGAAGCTGAAGTATTCGGGCTCGTGCGGTTCGCGCCATTGCATGGCCAGCCGCAGCCGTGTTTTCTCGGGGATCTCCGGCGAGCGGGGCAGGTTCGGCTCGAACGGCTGCCAGCCGAGGAAGTTGAGCTCGCGGGTCCACCGGCCCGCGGGCAGGGGCGTTTCGGGCGTGACGAATTCCATCACGCCGTTCTTGTTCGCGTCTTGATAGAGGCTGGTCCACGTTTGCCCGCGAAGATTGCCGGCCGACTGCAAAACGAGCGGTTCGGCTTTGCTGTTCTGATCGAACCAGCGCGTCAGCGGACTGCTGCCCCCCAGCGCGAAGCCCTGATTCCACGTATAAGGATTCACCAGGATGTTGACGCCCGTCAGCGAGCGGACGTCGAGCAAGAGTTGTTGATAGCGACCTTCGCGGCGCGCGTGGGCGAGTTCGAGGCGATCTTGCTCGTCCATCTTCTGGCGGTGCCAGTCGCGATCGGAAAAGACCCAGCCGAACGCCGGGCCGAGGAAGCTGAACTGGTCTTCCTGATCGAGTTCCTTCTCATCGGGAAACTTCTTGAGAAACGCTTGCCGCTCCTGGGCGAGGACGCCGCGTCTGGCGATGAGATCGGCCCGGGCGGCTTGCAGTTCGTCGAAGCGGCGGATGATCGTATCGGAAAGTTTCTCGCCCTTGAGATAACCGATGACTTCGGGAATCTGATAGAGGTCGGTCGGCTCGATGCGGACGAGCACGATCTCGGCGTCGGGCGACCCTTGAGCCGCCGTCGCCGCGGCGAGCGTGCCGTGGCCGGGACCGTCGCCTGCTTTCTCGGGCAGTGGCGTGAGGTCGACCGATCGCTCGGACGTCAAGTCGACGAAACGCGTGTTCGCCGGCAGCTTCTGCGCATCGACGAACTTCTGCCAGTGCCGGAAATCGCGATCGAGAATGGCGATCTTCACGCCCCGTCCGCGCCGGCCCGTTGAGTGCAGCGAACTGACGCCCGTCTCGCTGAAGACGCCGGAAATATTGATCGACGTTTTGACGGCAGGATCGATATCGGGAAGCGTCACATGGGGCCGCCGCACGACGCTGACGCGCGGGATGCCCGCGAGGGCCAGGATTTGGCCGCCGGGAACCTGGCCCGACACGGCATTGCCCAGCAGCCCCTCGAGTTGAAACGTCGGCACGGCGTTGCCGAGCTCGCGACGAATGTCGTCGCTGGTCGGTTCGCCGGAAAAGAGGATCTGCACGCGGACGAGTTCGTCCTTCTTCTCGGCGTCTTGCATGGCGTCCCAAAGATCGGGGCTCACCTTGGACGATGGGGAGTCGGTCTTGATGTCGGCGAAATTCCCGACCCGCGTGAGAGCGACGCCGGGCGGGATCGCATCCTTTACGAATTCGATCGATTCGGGGTCTTCCAAGACTTCGGCGATGTGGATGGGATTGACGTTCCGTAGCGGCGTCGGCAGTTTATTGAACACGAACCGCGATTCGAACCATCCCGCGGGCTGCGTGCGCAAATCCTTAAGCAGAATATCGAGAGCCCCGGCAGGGACCTGGCCTTCGAGGCGCGTATACGGGCGGCCGGTGTAGCCGCGATGGTCGTAGCCGGTCGCTTCGCGGAAACTGAACAATTCCAGAAGAGCCCGCACCTGGTCGGTGAGGTCCATTTGCTCCTTCGGTTCCATGTTGCCGGCAAGCTCGAGGCGGACGCGCACGGGCACATCCGGCGACTCGGGAAGCTTGGTCCCTTCGGGAGCGATCAAAATATTGGCGATCGACGGATGGAGGGTGAGCTTGCTGAGATTACCGGAGGGCAACAAACCTTTGAGATAGTTCTTGCCGGGGTCTTCGCGATCGCTTTCGGGGGCCTCGTCGAGCGGCGGTTGGAATTCGAAGCCGAGCTTTTGCAAGTCGCTGATGAGCGTGTCGTATGCCTGCACGTGCGGTTCGCGCGCGGTGGGGATGCGATAACGCAAGGTGACTTGATATTTGGCCGGCGGCGGCGGACTGGCCGGGCGTGGATTGACCAGGCGTGGATGGACCAGGCCGGGCTGCGCCATGGCGGCAGCCGCGAAAGCCAACGAGACGAACCCGACGATAACGTGACGCATAAGCGATCGACCTCCCCCTCTACGATAGCAGATCGACATCCGGGGCTGGCAAGGTGAGTTGCGAGATGGGGAGGAAGCCGGACTGCGTCGTCCGCATCGCCCGCATATAACGAATCTTGAGCACGACCGGAACGCGTTCGCTCCTTTTTTGGCCCTGCCGGCCGCCGGCCGCCCTCGCGAAGCATCGTGAACCGCATGGAGTCTGCATGTCTTTCAAGGATCAAATCGCCGTCATCACGGGGGCGTCGAGCGGCATCGGTTGGGAGATGGCCAAGGAACTCGCCCGCCGCGGCTGCCATGTCGGACTTGTCGCCCGCCGCCGCGAACGGCTCGAAGCGCTGGCGGCCGAATGCCAGGCGTTCGGCGTGCGGGCCGCGGTCGCTCCGGCCAATGTCGCCGAGCGCGACAAGACCTTGGCTGCCTTCAAAACCTTGCGCGAAATCCTCGGGCCTGTCGATCTGCTCATCGCCAATTCCGGCATCGGCCGGCCGACGCCGCTCGAACCGCTCGACATGGAATCGGTCGACAACATGATCCGCGTCAATTATCTCGGAGTCATCTACTCGATCGAAGCGGTGCTTCCCGAAATGCTCCAGCGCCGCAAGGGGCACCTCGTCGCCATTTCGAGCCTGGCGTCGTATAAGGGACTTCCCGGAGAGTCGGGCTATTGTTCGAGCAAGGTGGCCGTCAATACGTATCTCGAAGGGCTCCGCATTCAATTGCGCCGGCGGAATATCGCCGTCACCACGGTATGCCCCGGCTTCATCAAAACGCCGATGACCGAAGTCAACGAGTTCCCCATGCCCTTCGTGCTCACGGCGGAGAAGGCGACCCGCAAGATCCTCAGCGCCATCGCCCGCAAGAAAAAGGTCTACGACTTCCCCTGGACGACCAATCTCATGATGCGCAGCCTCCGCTGGATGCCCGACTGGCTCGTCGCCCGCATCTTCGCCAACATCACCGGCGACCGCCCTCAACCCCCGGGTTAAAACGTCCCTGGTGCGTCATCCATACGGAATTTCTGGTGCTATCAGGTAGCCCGACGCGTCAGCGAGGGTTGACGGCATCCCTCGCTGACGCGTCGGG
>JBAXFO010000323.1:0-5891 GCA_037139885.1 Planctomycetota bacterium | reverse complement strand
GGCTTGCGCGGCGAAGCCGTTCCTGGTGAATGACCGCGGCCCCGGTATGGAAAATCGAAGGAGCTGCCGTGACTTACGCTGCAACGATCGACGACATTCGGGCGGCAGCCGAGCGGATCGCCGGTTGGGCACATGTGACGCCGGTCCATACGTGCAAAACGCTCGATCGCCTCGCTTCGAAGTCGCTCTTCTTCAAATGCGAGCAGTTTCAAAAAGTCGGGGCGTTCAAGTTTCGCGGGGCCGCCAACGCCGTCCGCAAACTGACGGCCGAACAAGCCGCTCACGGCGTCGTCACGCATAGCTCCGGCAATCATGCGCAGGCGTTGGCGTTGGCCGCGCGAATGCGCGGCGTTGCCGCTCACATCGTCATGCCGCGCACGGCCGCGGCGGTCAAACGGCGAGCCGTCGAAGAGTACGGCGCGGCCGTGATCCTGTGCGAACCGAATCAGACCGCCCGCGAAACAGCCGCCGCCCAGGCGCTCCGCGAAACGGGGGGAACGCTGATCCCGCCCTACGACCATCCGGACATCATCGCCGGCCAGGGGACCATCGCCCTCGAATTTCTTCAGTCCGTCCCGCAATTGGAAATTTTGGTCGCTCCGGTTGGAGGAGGGGGTCTGATTTCCGGCCTGGCGATCGCAGCCCGGGCTCTCAATCCACGCCTCAAGATCATCGCCGCCGAACCGCTCGGCGCCGATGACGCGGCCCGTTCGAAAGCCTCAGGGGTCCTGCTTGCGCAGACGAAGCCGCTGACGCTCGCAGACGGCCTGCTCACGAGTCTAGGAGCATTCACCTGGCCGGTGGTCCGCGATCTCGTCGACCGGGTCGTGACGGTGAGCGAGGACGAAATGATCCAGGCGATGCGGCTGCTCTGGGAGCGGGCGAAATTGCTCGTGGAGCCCAGTTCCGCGGTCGCGTTCGCAGCCACGCTGACACGCGAATTTCGCGAGAACGTTCCCGAAAAACACATCGGCATCGTTCTCAGCGGCGGGAACGTCGATTTGGAATCGCTGCCGTTTTGAACTCTCGGACCTACGCTCCCGAACGGTTCGGCAAGCTTTCGCGGACCCGCGGCGACAAACTCGCCGTAATGGCACGCCCGGAAAAACGACATGGCGCAGCAAAATCCTAAGACCATCCTTTTCCTTGATGCGACGAACCACGACCACAGCCGTTTTGCGGAGATCTTCTTCAATTCCGTCGCTCGCAAAATGAAGCTCCCCTGGCGCGCCGTGTCGCGGGGCTTGACCGTGGAAGCAAGCAGCCAATCTGCCGATCCGCTCGCGATAACGGCCCTCGAAGCCCTGGCGGGACTTGGCGTCCGCGACAGCGAAGCGATGACGCGCTTCCCCCAACGTTTCGCAAATGGCGATGTCGAAAGCGCTCAACGCGTCGTGGCGTTGACGCGCGAGGTTCCGTTTGCTTCGGAGACGTTGGAATTCTGGGCCGACGCTTCGGGATCGTATAAGGAGGTGGAACGTGAGGTCATGGGTTTGATCGCGCGCCTCTTGGGCGGCGGCGGACGACCGGAAGAACTCGTTCAACCCCAGGCGGCGGCTGCGCCAGCGAAGAAAGCGCCGACGGCGAAAGTCGGTCGCGAAACGGCGGGGCGTCGCGGCAAGGGGGTCACGACGGTGTTCGATGTCCCCCTCGACGAGAACGGGCTCAAAGATCTGGCTGCCGTTCTCAAACAACGTTGCGGCACCGGCGGGACCGTGAAAGATGGCCGCATCGAGATTCAGGGCGATCAGCGCGAACGCATCATCGCCGAACTTGAGAAACTGGGTTACAAGACGAAACGCGTCGGCGGTTGACGACAACGACAGGAGGAGGTTGCGTCGCCCGCGGGGCAAACGGGCCGTTTGCCCCACGGGCGATCCGAGCCGAACTTACGCCTTCTTCGAGAGTTCGCTCTTGAGCGTATTCAGTTTGTCCTGAAAGGTCTTGAGATCGCTGTAGCAGTTCTTGTTGTAGGTCTCGATGCCGCCGTACTTCATTTCGATGTCGGCGATGATCGGCTTGGCCTGATCGGAATCCTTGATCGATGGATCGATTTTCCCCAAGATCTTGTCCTTGATTTCTTTCGACTGGGCCAGGAGCTTGGAGGTCTTCTTGATCGCTTGCTCGGCGGCAGCGATCCATTCGTTCATGCGAGATTCCCACTTGTCCACCGGCACATCCACTCCCGGCGGAACGACGATCGATGCTCGATCCTTCGCGGTTTTGACGGCATTGATCATCTTGCTGGGCAGAAGAATCAGATTGGTGAACTGATTCTCGAGCTTGCGGGTCACGCCTTCGTTGCCGAGCATGGTCTTTTGCAGCAGCGCAAGTTCCTTGAGATGCGTACTGGTGGCGGTCTTGGCGCCGGTCAAGGCGGATTTGAACTCGTTAAAGCTCGATTCGGCGCCCGTCTGAAACATGTTCGCCCGGCTCGAATAATCCAAGATCAAATTCTTATATTTCATGACCGAGTTCAGATGCGTCTTGATCGTGTCTTGATCGCGGAACGAGAGCACTCCCTTGCCGCCTTTGAACAGTTTGTCAACGGTCGAAATGTCTCCCTCGGCCGACGCAACCATCTTGGCCAGGGTTTCGCAGTTCTTCTTCACCTTGGTGGAGTCGTCCTTGCATTCCTTGGCTGCGGTGAGAACGTCTTCCTCGCGCAGCTTTCCCTGCTTCTCCAGGGACTTCAAATAGATCACTTGATTGGAGATCTTCTTGAACGCGAGTTCGGTTTCCTTGTAAAGGGCCTGAGCGGTCTCTTTCTCGGCAACCAGATTCTTCTCGATGGTCGACGCTTTCAACTGGGCCGGATCGAAATGTTTCGCCTTGTAGGTCTTGTTGAAGTTGTCTTCGAGCGTTTGCAAGAGGCCCTTCTCGGCCGAGACCGCGGTCTTGAATTTGTCGAGCACGGCGATCGTTTCTTTGTGCAGGAGCTTGCTGCACATGCCCTTGGCCTTGGCGACGGCGACGGGGATTTCCTTGTCGAGGATGAGGGCCGCGACATCGAATGGGGTCGTCGCGGCATCGAATTCGCCGCTGTAAACTCCCTTGCTGGCCAACGTCTGAATCTTGGCCTTGGCGTCCTGATACTTCTTCATGGTTGCGCCGAGTCCCGTCGACTTGAGCGTCAACGGCTTCTCCTTGTTCCACCACGCCTGATCGATCTTGAAATTGTCGCTCGCCTTCATCGCATCGACTCCCTGAAACTTGTTTTGGACGGTTTCCGAAAATTTTGCCGAGCCTTGATTCGGCACGCAAGAGGAAAAGGCGAGCGGAAGCGGAAATCTTTCAGAAATGAGCAAAAATAAATTTCTGACAGGATGGAGAGGAATTCGTCGTATCGACGTTTCGCCGCTCCTAAGAAGCGTCGCGAAACGATTGCCGCCGTTGATCGAGCGAGGGATCGAGCTAGGGTAGAGGCGTACCGACCGCCTTGCCGCGTTCCCGCATGAGTTCGCCCTCGGAGCGAACGCGCTCGACCGGAACGGGTTCGATCGGATCGAGTTTGTAGTGGAGCCGGCGGATGTCGCGGATCGTGAACGGGATCACGTTTTCGCTGAAGAAGTCGAGCCCCGGCCATTGGTACCACGGCGCTTTGATGGGTTCTTCGACGATCTTCGTCTGGTAGCCGTCCTTGATGAGCTTGAAGCGATAGGTGCCGAAGTATTCGAATTGTTTGTCGGCCGGAGTGGCGCCGACGGGGGCGTCGCTCCAGTCGTAGACGACCGCACCATAAGGTTCCGACGTGATGACGAAACGGCGTTCCACGCAGCCGGTCGCCGCCAGGCTGAGGAGAGCGATCGCCAGGGCATGTGTCGCGCGAACCATTCGGCTACCCTTTGGAGGATCAACGAGCGGGCCGCTGATAACCTTAACGCCCTTTTCGGTCAAGTCCGATTCGATCATGTAAAGAGACGCAAGCGCGTCGGGTCGCCCATCTCCCCCCTTGTGTCGTGCCGCGGCTCTGTCATAATAAACTCGAAAGCGAACGGGCATGGCCCTTGACCATCCGTCCGTCGCCGGTTATCAGCCTTGATCCGATTGGGAAATTGTGTGGGAAGGTCTGTGTTCCTCATCGAAGAGGCTCCATCATGTTCACAAAACGCGTTCTCATCGCCCTGCTCGCGGCCCCCATTTTCGCGATGGTCGCTCATGCATGTTCGATTCCGGTGTTTCGTTATGCACTCGAGCGTTGGGAGCTGACGCCTTACGAGATCGTCGTTTTCCATAAGGCGCCGCTCGAAGCCGACGCCAAGGCTCTGCTCGGATCGCTCTCCATGGGACCCCCGAGCGCGAATGTCCGCGTGGAAACCTACGATCTGACCAAGGATGTGCCGAAGTTTTATCAGAAGCTGTTTAACAAATTCGGCAAGGACCAACCGCTCCCCTGGGTCGCCGTGCGCATGGGCGATGCCGAGGCGACGGCGCCGCTGGCTTGGTCGGGGCCGCTGAAGGCCGAAGCGCTCCGGCCCTTGATCTCGTCTCCCGCGCGGGAAAAGCTTGTCGATCACTTGAAGCGGGGCGAGACCGCAGTCTTCATGCTCCTCGAGTGCGGCGACCGCGCCAAGGACGACGAAGCCCGCGATCTGCTCGCCAAGGAATTGGCCCGACTCGAAAAGGGAATTCAGCTCCCCGCCCAGAGCGATGAAGGCCCGCAGCTGCGGACCGGGTTGCCGCTCAAGGTCGTCTTTTCGATTCTGGCGCTCAAACGCGACGATCCGGCCGAGCACGCGTTCATCCAGACGATTTTGAGCACCGAGGAGAATCTCGACCGAGTGAAGGGGCCGATCGTGTTGCCCGTGTTCGGTCGCGGTCGGCTCTTGTGCAGCTTGTTCGGTGAAGATCTTACCGCCAAGCAGATCGGCACCGTGACGCGCTTTCTGTGTTCGGAATGCTCCTGCCAGGTGAAAGAGCTGAACCCGGGCGTCGACCTGCTGATTCCCGCCGACTGGCGCGAATTGCTCGAAAAAGCTGGCCCCCCGGCGACGCCACGGCCCGATACGCCGGAGCCGAGAAGTCGTAAGAAGTAATCCCGCCCTGCAGGCCCGGTTTGTTTTCGAGCAAGCCGGGCCGTTTGCGATCGTCCCGCCGCTTCGCCCCCTTTGTAAGAGCCCGTCATGCAATCGCTTTTTTCCTCCGGCCGAGTCGCGTTCGTCGCGTCGGTCGCCGCCTTTCTCGGTCTGGGGACGATGCTGTATTGGGCGTCGCGCCCGCCGGGCACGGGACCGAGCAGCGAACCGGTCGTGGTGCTGTGCGCCGATTCCTTGCGGGCGCCTCTCGAGGTCATCGCGGCGGCTTATGAAAAGGAAATGGGCCAGAAGGTGGAACTGCGCGTCGGCTCGTCGCAGTCGCTTTTGGCGCAGCTCGATTTGACCAAGTCGGGCGACATCTATTTGCCCGCCGACGATAGCTTTCTCGCCCTCGCCCGCAAGAAAGATCTGATCCGCGAAACGATGCCCCTGGCGACGATGCAGGCCGTGGTCGTGGCCAATCCCAAAGCTCGCCCTATCGCGACGTGGGCGGATTTCGTCAACCCCGAGATCGAACTCGTCCTGGGCAACGTCGAATCGACCGCCATCGGCAAACTCACCCGCGAAAGCCTCACCAAGAAAAATCTCTGGAAGCAGATCGAGAAACGCAAGCCTGCGTTTCAGGGCAAGATCAGCGAAGTGGCGTCGGCGGCCATGATCAATCCGCGCGGCGCCGGCATCGTCTTCGACGCGGTGGCGGAAACGTATCCCTCGCTCAAAATCGTCCGCCTGCCCGAACTCGACGGCATCGTCGCCAACGTCGCCCTCGCCGTCACCTCCATCAGCAAGCAGCCCACGCAAGCGCTGCGCTTCGCCCGCTTCATCGCCGCCAAGGATCGCGGCCTCGTCGAGCTG
>JBAXFO010000322.1:0-5906 GCA_037139885.1 Planctomycetota bacterium | reverse complement strand
CACGGGTTCGCTGCGGAAGCGCGTTCGCGTCAGCATCTGATTCCACACCGGCGGCGATTGCAGAAGCGCCGGATAACCCGCGGCGGCGGCAGGCCACACAGCCAGAAACAGACGCGTCTTTTCGAGATCTTCCTCGGGCAATTTCGGAACCTGAATCCATTCCAAAACGCCCCGCGCGGTCCGGACGGGGAAGATGCGTTGCTTGTCGCTGGGTGTGAGCAGCGGATCGAGCGGCATGTGGGGCCAGATCGCCATCTGGGCGACGCCTTCGAAAACCGGACGCAAGACGCCCGTGCGTTGCCGCTGGGTCAGCTTGAGGGATTTGAGAAGATACTCGTACGTGTCTTCCTGAACGAGCGGCTGGTTGGCGAACTTCGGGTTTTGCAAGAAGACGTTGATCCAAAAAGGCCACGCCTGTTCGAACGTCTCAACCGCCTGTTCGGGCGAGCTGTCGATTTTCGTGAGGATATCGGTGCGGTGGAGCAGTTTGCGGCCGACGACGCAATCGCGAGTGCGCTCGGCTTGAGCGGCCCAGTAATGATGATCGAAATTCGTCATGGCCCGGTTCTGCGGGCTCCAGATGAGCCGTTGGTGGGCGAGCCAACTATCGCGCAGGGCCGCTTGATCGTCGGAGCGAAGATCGCCCGGCTTGCCGGCGGGAACGTTGTATTTCTGCCGATAGGGCTCAGCGGCGCGATTGAGCTCGGCGATGATTTCCGGAGTGAGCAGTAAGTCGTTTTCCCGCCCATACGTCTCGTACAAGTTGGCGGCCTTGTCCCAGGCGGGTTGCGAATGATACTTGCGTTCGACGCCGACGCGGAATTCGCCGTCGCCGCCGAGATCGGCCTCGCGGTCGAACCAGTTGCGGATGACCCAGCCGTCTTCGTCGAACCAGCCTTCTTCCTGAAGGCCTTCCTCGGCGATGTAGGCCTGGCAGCGGGCCGGATAGCCGCGGAAGAGGATGAGGGCCATCGACTTCGGCAGGCGATATTGCCGTTTATTCTTGACGAGCTCCTGGATCTCCTTGTCGTCGAACGTGGGCGGAGGCAACGGCTCTTGCGAAAACTCGACCCACGAACGAGCCATCAAAAACACATCGAGGCTCTCGTTCGACAGATCGTATTCATCGGGCCGGGTGCTGAGCCCCTCTTTGGTCGGCGGCAGAATCGGAAACTGCTGGGTGACATCCTTGAGCTTCGATTGCCGTTGATCCGGAGGCGTCGCCGGCAGCCGCGCCCAATCGGGAGCTTCGAAGCGCGAGGGGACGTCGCGATTCTTGTCGAGAAATTCGATGATCTCGCGTTCGGTGGCGTAATTCAGACCTTCGCGAAGGCGCCGCACGAGTCGGGGATTGGTCTGGCAGAAACGCGCGAACTCACGCGTGTTGACGACTTCTCGGCGCTGCTGCGGGTCGAGCGTCTTGAACCATTTCGGGTTGCGCAGCAGCGGGTCGATGCAGCTCATATCGAACAGGCAGCGCATGGTCGTCTTTTCGTCGCTGAGGCCGAGTTTGCGGAGGTAGAAGACGCCGAGCGTTTGCCGAATCTCGGGATGGCCCGGATAAATGCCGCGGCCTTGATTGCGGCGTTCCCCCTCGGCGAGCAGATCGAGCCCGCGCGTGATGTAATAATATTTGTCCTTAGGGCGATCGCATTCGACGGAGACGTTGAATGCGAGGTTCCAGCTTTGAAACAGCCAGGGGGTGACGAAGTTGGGTTGCAGCTTGGTGATCGAGGTGACCAGCAATTCGACTTCGTTCCATTCGTGCTTTTTCTGTTTCTCGATGGCGGCCCACCAGAGGAATGTCGTGGCCACGCCGCGCGAGCCGGTCATGAGGAGCCGCACCGCGGAGCTGGTGAGCTCGACTTCGCCGCGCGAGGTTTCGCGCAATTGCAGATCGTTCGCCATGGGTTCGATGACGCGATGCCGATGCACGAGCGCCACGCTGAACAGCACGAGGATCGCGATGAAGTAGACGACTTTGCGTTGCCGCGATTTATTCTGAAACGGATTGGCCATGGGAAAACCCTGGATCGTCGTCGCGAACGAGCGACGTTACGTTGGATTCGCGATCTCGCGATAGTTGATCAAATAGTACGCCAACACAAACCACGGCAGCAGATAGCCGACGAGCGGCAGAAAGCAGTCGACGAACAGAATACGGCTCAGCGAGATATCGAAGCCGTTGGCGACATAAGGATGCAAGTCGTACCGCGAGGCGTCGGGGATCAGGGTCAAGATGCGCCGCAACTGCCAGCGGAACAATTCGTCGAAACCCTGAATGACGGAGGCCGACGGCGATTCGTCGAGCGGGGTGACCATGTTGTTGCGCGTGACGATGCGGCTGAACGCCTCGGCCGGGCCGCCGCCGACACCTTGATTATTCGCCATCTGCTCCAGCGACGGCATGAAAAATCCGGCCAAAAACAAGAAAAGCGTGCAAAGCAGACTGACGACGCCGCTGAGATACGTGCTGCAGCAAATCGCGACGCCGAGCACCATGAGCGTGCTCATCCACAGCCCGACGAGGCCTTTGAGGAAATTGACGTAGAAATTTTTCTCGGCGGCGAGGATGTAAAGATCGCGCGGCGCGACGCCGAGCATTTGGGCCGCGCTGCCGCGGTCGGGATCGATGTTGACGTAAACCGTCAGGGCCGGCGTCTTGCGTCCGGCGGCGTCGAGCGGGCGTTCGAGTTCGCGCAGATGTTTGATCAGGGCGAAGGGGACATCGACGGAGAGCGTATGGTAATCGGTGATTTCGACGCCCCCCGCTTCGAAGATGGGAAACTCTTTGAGGAGGTCGGCTTCGATTTTGGGATTGAGCTCGGCATAGTCGACCGGTTTGCCGCCGGCCTGTTTGCGCGCTTCGGCTTGCCGGCGATCCCGTTCCTGGCGGCGCAGTTCGAACTGGCGTTCGACGTCGGCGACGGACGATTTGCCGTCGGCGAATTTGAACGTGCAGAAGATGCCTTTATTTTCGTCCCCCTTGGTGAGGCGGAAGATATCGAAGCCGAACTCGAACCGGGCCTTGTCCCCGTCGCGAGGCTCCACTTCGGAAAGGTCGTCGAAGATCCAAACGGCATATTGTTTCTTGCCGCCGCCTGCGGTTTGACCGCCGATGTATTTGCGATAGTCCCATTCCCGGCCCACGCTTTCGCCCTTGGTGTTGATGTAGCCGAGTTCGCCATAAACGGGCACGCGGGCCAGGAAGCTTTCGTTGCGGGCCTCGTCGGTGAGGCCGCGCCAAACGTAGCTGAGGCTCAGGACGCCCATCAAGAAAAGGCTGACGGTGAGCAACGACCCATACCCGAGAAAACGGCCCAGGACGATTTCGAATTTCGAGATCGGCTTGGTGACGACGGTGTGAATCGTTTGGTTCTTGATGTCGTTGGGAATGCTGAACGAGCCGAGAATGGCGGCGGAGAAAAGGAACAGAACGAACATCGTCCAGTAGAGCACCCAGACATAGTTGCGCAACTGAGCTTCGGGCTTATAGGGAATAAACCAATCGGCGAACAGGAAGACGACGCCCATGACGCCGAAGACCGCGACGCCGCGATTGCGGATCGATTCTTTGACGCTGAGCCGGGCGACCGCGCCGATGCGGCGCAGGCTGGAGTGGAACACTACCGCACGCAGCACGGGGAAAACGACGATCGCCAGCGACAGTCCGCCCGCCAAGGCGAGAAGCAGGTCGCCGATCGTGACGAAACCCGTGACCGTGCTGGGCAGGAGGGCTTGCGTCTGTTTGATGCCCAGCCAACTCCCGATGGCGAAGACGATCAGCGCTCCGAAGAGAATCCAGGACAGCGTCGCGCAAATGGCTCCCAGGCGTACGAGACCGAGCGACACCGAACCGCCGCCGAATTGAAAGAGCCGACGAAAGCTGAACGACGCCCGCACCGCGAACACCAGAAACAAACCCAGAGCCGCGATCACACCGGCGCTTTGCAGCCAATTGATGATGACCTGCGGCAACTCCACCCAACGCAGAGGTTCGCGTTCCAAAATGAGCGTCGCCAGAAGCATGTCGATCCTCGAATGAACAGATGCGTGATTTGACTACTTCTTGATCCGCGTATCGCCGCTGACGACCGCAGCGCCTTCTTTTTCCGGCAAATAACGTCGCCCCGGATGAGCCTTGCTTTCGGCGACGATGCGCAGGAACAGCTCTTCGAGCGTCGTCGTCGGATGGCCGATCATTTCGACGCTGCCGCCGTGTTTTTGAATGAGAGCCGTCAGGTCGTCGCGGAGGGCGTCGGTCAGTTGCAAACCCTTGGCTTGCAGTTCCAACCGCTGGACGTCTTCGAGAAGGTTTTTGACGCTGTCGAGCTTTTGCAGTTCGCCTTCGTTCAAGATGGCGACGCGATCGCAAATGTCTTGCACGTCTTCGAGGCGATGGCTGCACATGATGATCGTCTTGCCCTGATCGCGAAGCTGCACGATCAGGTCTTTCATCCAGCGCGTGCCGAGCGGATCGAGGCCGGAGGTCGGTTCGTCGAGGATGACGAGTTCGGGGTCGTTGATGAGCGCCTGGGCCAGGCCGATGCGTTGCCGCATGCCTTTGGAATATTCCTTCAAGATGCGTTTCTTGTCGCGGGACAGGCCGACGGTTTCGATGAGCTTTTGCGTGCGTTCGCGGCGAACGTTGGCGTCGAGCTTGAACAGCCGGCCATAAAAATCGAGCGTTTCCTCGGCATTGAGAAAGCGGTACAGGTACGACTCTTCGGGGAGATAGCCGATGCGTTCGTTTTTGGTGACGTCGCCGGCATGTTGGCCGAAAATGTACGCCTCGCCATCGGTGGCGAAAAGCAGGCCCAACAGGAGTTTGATGGTCGTCGTCTTGCCCGAACCGTTGGGTCCGAGCAGGCCGAAGATTTCGCCGCGATGGATTTGCAGGTTGAGAGCCCGCAAAGCGACCTTCTTCTGCCGGCCCCAGAAATCGCGGTAGATTTTGGTGAGACGACGTGTTTCGACGACGATTTCGCGATCCTGACCCATGCTTCACCTGTTTCGCCGAGCGTGCTTCACCCATTTTCTACGAGGAGGCGGGCCGATGCGTTCGCCAAAATCTCGGAAGGTCCGAATCGAAGGCCGAACGACCCGCCCGACGCCGACACGGGACGCCGACACTAGACGACGCTATGGGCACATCATATCGTAACGGTTTCGATTCTTCGTTGCCCGGCGTCCTACGGTTGGCCGGAGTATGTCCAAGGAGATGATTCGATGCGTCCTCGAACGACAGCCGCCAAGAAGCGCCGGGTGCGGAACAAGCTGGAACGCAAGCTGAAGAAGACGACGAGCCGCGTCATGCCGATGCTGTCGCGCCCGAAAAAGATCAAGAAGACCGCCGAACCGCGCTAAGCCGTTTCGAGCGATTTTTAGGAAACCAAGATGCGGGGTGGGCTCAATCCTACCCCACGCGGCTCCACGTCCAACTCACGGGTTTTCCGTCCGCATACGGCATCACGCCATGAAACTGCGGAATCGACCGATCGAACACCAGCGGTAGAAAATCGCGATCCCCCTCCCAAAGGGGCAACATCGCCAGCTCCTCGATGGCATGCCATTCGAGAGAGCCTTCGGCGTTTGAGGCGGGCGGTGTGCCGGTCCAGCGGTCGATCAAGAAAATGAAACCGAACCAGTCTTCTCCCCCTTTGCCGAAGCCGGGCCAGCTGATGGTGCCGCGGAGGTGGAGGCGGTCGCATTCGAGATTGGCCTCCTCGCGAATCTCGCGTTTCATGCCGGCGACAATGTCTTCGCCGGCTTCCAGTTTGCCCCCCAGGCCGTTGTAACGCCCCAGGTGAAGATCGTCGGCGCGGGCGTTGCGATGCACGAGCAGGACGCGTGCGCCGTCGGCGGAGACGATGTAGCCGAGCGTGCCCAGAATGGGGGTGTAAGGC
>JBAXFO010000321.1:0-5908 GCA_037139885.1 Planctomycetota bacterium | reverse complement strand
CAGAAACCTCTCCGCGCGCACGATCTCAGCGGACGATGGCTGCCGCCCCAGAATTTTGCCGTAGAGCATCTTGATTTGCTCGGCCTTCGTTCCGTCATCGAGTCGCTTGACGAGCGCTCGTGAGCGATCGGCGACGAACGGATGATTCATTGCGAAGAGAGCCTGAATTGCCGTCGTCGTCTCTGTTCGCTGCGGCGAGTGTAGATTCGGATTCGCAAAGTCGAACGCGCTCAACACGGTGGGCAGGAATTGCCGGTCGATGGTAACGTAGACCGAGCGACGCTTGGCGAAGAGATCCGTTCCCGGCCCGCCCATCGTGCCGTCGAGTTCACCCGAAACGGCCAGAAGTGAATCGCGGAGTTGTTCGAAGGAAAGTCGCCGCGGGTTCATCCGCCACAGCAGCCGATTGTCGGGATCGGCCTGGGACGCTCGAACGCGAACGGCGGGGTCGACCGGTCCCCCGACTGATTGCCGATAGGCGGCGGAAAGCATGATCTCGCGATGGATCGCCTTGGCGCTCCACCCGGACTCGCGCAGCTTGGTCGCCAGCCAGTCGAGCATTTCCGGATGGCTCGGCGGCAGAGAGCGGACGCCGAAGTCGCTCGGGGAGCTCGCCAGCCCGGCGCCGAAGTGATGCATCCAGATGCGATTGATCCAGACGCGAGCCGTCAGCGGATTTGTGGGAGCGACAATCGCTTCCGCCATCTCTCGGCGTCCGCTGCCGGCCACGAACGGCCTGGCATCGTCTCCGGCAACGGCGCTGAGGAATCGCCGGGGCACGATCTCGCCTTTCATGGCCGGATTGCCGCGTCGGAACACCTGTGGTTCCACGATCGACTCCCGATCGTTCAACACGAGGGCGTGCGGGGCCGCCAAGGGGGACTTAAGCAGCCAATTGTCGATCTCGGTCCGCGCCTTCCACATCGCCTCACGGGTCTTGAAGTCCCAAAGGAAATCAGTCTGGATCAGCGGTTCGTCGGGGATCACGCACGGCGAGTTCTTGCCGTAAAACGCCTGCCGCAACTGCTCGTCGTCGGCGTCCGGCAATGCCGCGGGAGCCGGACGCTTCTCGCGGCGGGCGGTCTCCAGGACTTCGGCCCAGCGCGCGTCGGCCTTCGCCAACAGCCCGGCATAACGACGGGCAACATCGATCGCCGAAATGGGCGGCTCGCGAAACGCGGCGGCAACGTGCGGATTGAGCGCTGGCGAGATTTTTTGAAGCTTCGCGGTGACTTCGGCCGAGCGAGTTGCGAATTCGGCATCGGTCAGACCGGCGAAAGCGATCCACGCACCAAACACGGGATCGCCGGCGGATTGCATTTGCTTCAATAGCGACTCCCAGCGGCGAACGAGCGCCGGCAGGATGTCGTCCTTGGATGACAGTTGAACGAACGCCTGCTCGGGATATTTGTCGAGTTGACGTTGCGCCATCAAGTAATCCACGAGCCGAGTGCGAAGTCGGCGTCCGGCGTCTTCCCGCTCCTTCGCGGTGAGTTCGTCGAATTTTCGCTGCCGCTCCGCGAGCCCCTTTGTGAACTCGTCCGTCGGCGCTGGATCGTTGGCGCGTCGTGGCGCCGGGACCAGCCGATCAACGCAATTTTGAAAGACTCCATAGAGCGAGTAATAGTCGGCAATGGGAATCGGATCGTATTTATGGTCGTGGCAACGTGCGCAACCAACGGTCAGCCCCATCATTCCGCGAGTGACTACGTCGATCCGGTCATCAATGATGTCGGGCGTGTTGGCAAGGAAACGGCGGCCGAGCGTCAAGAACCCCATCGCCGCCAGTTCTTTGGGATCGTCGGGCGCCACCTGATCCGCCGCCAACTGCAGAAGGAGAAAGCGATCGTACGGCATGTCGTCGTTGAACGCACGAATCACCCAGTCGCGGTAGAGCGACGAATGCACGTGGCGAGAACCTTCGCCGGTGTCGCAATAGCCTTTGGTGTCGGAGTAACGGGCCACGTCCAGCCAATAACGGCCCCAATGTTCCCCGTAGCGTGAAGACGCCAGCAGTCGATCGATAAGAACCTCGTGAGCCCGCGGCGACGGATCGTTGACGAACGCAGTCGTCTCGTCCTGCGTGGGCGGCAGTCCGTGAAGATCGTAAGTCGCCCTGCGAATGAACGTGGCTCGATCGGTCTCCGGTGAAGCCGACAGGCCTGTGGCCTCAAGCCGGGCGAGCACGAAGCGATCGAGCGGGCTCCGGACCCAGCCTGTCGCTTTGACCGCGGGCAATTCGGGTTTGCGAATCGGCTGGAAGGCCCAGTGAGTTTTCCGAACGTCCGTCTTTGGCGATGCGACCGCCGGCTTCGAGTCGGGCCAGGGAGCGCCCAATTCGATCCACCGCTTCACGATCGCAATCTGTTCCTTCGAGACGGGCGCATTCTCACCGGGCGGCGGCATCCGCACGCTGTCATCGCGACTCGCGATCCGCGCCACCAGTTCACTTTTGGACGAATCGCCGACGGTCATTGCAGGGCCGGCGTCTCCTCCGGCGAGAATCGCCGCTCGTGAATCGAGGCGTAACCCCGCATGGTGTTTCTTACTCCCATGACATTTCACGCATCGTTCCACCAGCAGCGGGCGGACGTGTTTCTCGAACAGTTCTTCCCCTTCCGATCCGATCGCCGGGGATGCCGACCAACCGTTCAGGACGAGAAAAGCCATGCCGGCGACCAACGCGAACCCGATCGGGCGCGGATGCGGATTTGCAGCAGACGACAATCCCATTTGACACCAACGCATTGTGTTTTCCTTCGATACGAATACCCTCGGCTTATCGATTCTTAGGGGGCATTACAAACAACACGCAAACCGAAATAGAAGCGGCTGACGGTGGGCGAAGTCGGGTTGGCGTCTCGGCCGCGATAGGCGGCCTGGCATCGCCGCTGGATGTCGCCGAACGCTCCGCCGCGCATGACGCGAAAATCTCCCTTGCGATTCACCGGATCGTCCCGTCCAACATCCGCGGGAAAGATGCTCTTGTCGTAGGAATCTTCGCAGGGTTGGTAGAGATTGCCGTGCATGTCGTGCAAGCCCCAGGGATTCGGCGCATACTTGTCTACCGGCGTCGGCTTGCCAATCTTGCTCTCGCCGAAATTCATCTTCGTCGGGTCGGGATTGTTGCCGTACCAGTACTTCGTCTTCGTCCCCGCCCGACAGCAAAACTCCCATTCCGCCTCCGTCGGCAAACGGTACGTCCGCCCTGCGTTTCGCTCCTCCGGCAGCGCATTCAGGTTTTTGACGAACTCCTGCGCGCTCGCCCACGAAATGGAGTCCACGGGCAAGACAGCCGGATCCCCCTCCTTGAAGTGGGACGGGTTCTTCCCCATCACTTTCGAGTATTGGGCCTGCGTCACCAACATCGCTTGCATGAAGAAGGGCTTGGTGATCCGGACGGGATGCGGCTTATTGTTGTGCCAATCGTCGTCCCCCATCGTGAACTCCCCCGCCTTGATCGGCATCATCTTCATGCCGATGGAGTTGGCGAATTCGTTGAGACGGCCCGGTTCCGGGTCGGCAGGCTTTGGCTGGGCGGATGCCGTTTCACCGACATTCCAACATGCGATCGCCAGGCCGGCGAGAACAAACCATTCGTGCAGATTTCGATTCATATTAACTCTTCTCTTTAGGGAACAGCAATCAACGACAGACGTCTTGTCGGCTCATTTCCCGACCCTGGACGAATCACTCGAGCTTGGCCCACATCAAGAATTCAACTCGCGCCGTTTTGCCGGTGCGAACCCGATCGCGACAACGCCCAGGAGATAAACCAGCGAGCAGATGGCCCCCACTCGAGGATAGTCGCCGCCAAGGAGGGCGAACAGACCGCCCGCGGCCAGCACACCCGCCGCGGTGGCAAAGCGGCCCGAATTGTAGGCGAGTCCGCTGCCGGTGGCCCGGACTCGCGTGGGAAACATCTCCGGCAAAAACACCGCGAGCCAGCCGAAGAACAAGGTCGCCACGAATCCCTGAGCGAACACGATCGGATGAAACGCCGGCTCGAGCGGTGCGGTCCACTGGAACATCGCGACGGTGAGCAGCGTACTGCCCAGGCTGATGAGAAGATAACTCAACCGCCGGCCGAGGAGGCTGGCGAGTTGAGCGCCGGTGAAACTTCCGATCGTTGCGCCGAGGGCCCACCAGCCTTGAGTGGCCGCCTTGTACGGTGCGTTGGCGGTTCCGGCGACCTGATCCGCCCAGGGGATCATCCACTTGCTCGCCGACCAGGCGCCGACCAGGGGAATCGACGCAAGCACGATTGCAAGCAACGTGATCCGCAGCAGATCGGGTTGAAACAGTTCACTCACCGGCGGCGGGGGACGTTTCGCCGATTCGCGGCTTGCCAACCACGTTGGCGACTCCGGCAGAAACGCCAGGACCACGACCCCCAGAGCGGCCGGGATGCCTGCGAGGAGGAACAACCAGCGCCACGAATCGGGCGTGATCGGCCAGATCCGCGCCAATTGACTCAAGAGCAAAATGCCCGCGTTGAGGGCCGCGCTCATCGCGCCGGAGACGAGCGGCCGCGACGCCGCCGGCCAGCATTCGGCGACGAGCGCCATGCC
This sequence comes from Planctomycetota bacterium, assembly GCA_037139885.1. Taxonomy (GTDB): domain Bacteria; phylum Planctomycetota; class Planctomycetia; order Gemmatales; family Gemmataceae; genus JAIEPT01. The sequence continues at coordinate 1,337 of JBAXFO010000321.1, read as the reverse complement.
ATTGGGCCACATTCCGCCCACGCCAAGACCCACGAGAAATCGCAGGATGAGCATTTCTTCCTGCGTCCGCACCCATGTCCCCAAAGCGGCGAAAACGGAATAGAAGAGAATGCTGATTCCCATCGCCCGCGTTCGGCCGATGCGGTCGCCGAGGTTGCCCAGTACGATGCCGCCGATCGCCGCTCCCAACATCAGTGCGGCCGTGAAGCGAGCGAACCAGTCGCCCGCCGCGGCCTCCGTGTATGCGTCGCCGAGCAGGCTATTGGAAATCGAGCGCGACGCGATCGGCATCAGGCCAAGTTCGATGCCGTCGAAGAGGAGCCCGAGACAAGCTGCCGCGAGTACGGCGATCCGGGCACGGTGAGAAAGCGTGGGAATGTTCACGAGATGCGGCTCCGCACCGCCTGGATAATGGCGCTGTTGTCGAGGTCGCCCAGGCCCATCGCTTCGGCGCGTCCGAGGAGCTGGCGATGGGCGTCCGTGATCTGCAGCTTCAAGCCATGTGCCGCGGCGGCCTGAAGGATCAATCCCACGTCCTTGAGATGTTGCGACAGTTTCGCCTGCGTGAGGAAATCGTTGTCGATCATCTTCCGCCCCTTCGTGTCCATTTGACGCGAGTAGGCGGCGCTGGCCTGCAGGACCTGAAGCGTGCCGTGGGCATCGAGCCCCAGCGCCTCGGCGAACGCCAGGCCTTCCGCCAGAGCCGCTCGATTGAGCCCCAGCACGAGGTTGCTGACCAATTTCATTTTCGCCGCCGAACCGGACGCGCCGACATGAAAGACATTCTTACCCAGCACAGGCCAAAGATCTTCGCAGGCCGAAAACGCGGCTCGATCACCGCCGACGATCACCGTCGCCTCGCCGCGTCGCGTTTGCTCGCTCGACCCCGAAATCGGGGCGTCGAGATAATGGGCCCCGCGTTCGCGGAGCCTTTTCTCCCAGACGACGCTCTGCTCGGGATCGCCCGTGGTCGTATCGATGACGATCTGTCCCGCACGAACGCCGCCCAGTCGCGGCGTCAAGACTTCGGCGACCACGTCGCTGGAATAGAGGCTGACGATCACGCGCTCGCACTCGGCGAGCGGATTGTCGCTCCAAACGGCCCCACGTGCGAGAAACGCCTCGGCCTTGTCGCGCGTACGATTCCAGATGGAGGCACGATATCCATGCTCGAGCAGGCGCTCGGCGATGGCCGTCCCCATGAGTCCCAACCCGATCACGCCGACCTGTCGATTCTTTTCGGTCACAAACGATCCCTTCCACGATTGCTTCGATCGACACTGTTGAGCCGATTCCTTCGGGTCCGACACCACGACCGCTTCCCTCTCACTTGATGT
>JBAXFO010000320.1:0-5909 GCA_037139885.1 Planctomycetota bacterium | reverse complement strand
TTAGAACAGCGTCATTCAAAACTGAGAAAGCTCTCCGATGACCGCCGAAGAAATCCGCCTTGAGGAAGCCCGCGAAAAGAAGGCCGCATGGAAGAAATGGGGGCCGTATCTCAGCGAGCGTCAATGGGGCACGGTGCGCGAGGACTACAGCGAAGGGGGCGACGCCTGGAACTATTTCAGCCACGATCAGGCGCGATCCCGCGCCTATCGCTGGGGCGAGGATGGACTGGCCGGCATTTCCGACGACAAGCAACAACTCTGCTTCGCTCTCGCCTTGTGGAACGGCAAGGATCCGATCCTCAAAGAGCGGTTGTTCGGTCTGACCAATAGCGAAAGCAATCACGGCGAAGACGTCAAGGAATACTACTTCTACCTCGACAGCACGCCGACGCATTCGTACATGAAGTATCTGTATAAATATCCGCACGCCGCTTTCCCTTACGACGACCTCGTTTCGACCAACCACGGCCGCAACCGCACCCAGTTCGAATACGAACTGCTCGATACCGGCATCTTCGATCAGGATCGCTATTTCGACGTGTTCGTCGAATACGCCAAGGAATCGCCGGAGGACGTGCTGATTCAGATGACCGCCTACAATCGCGGGCCTGAGGCGGCCGAGCTGCATTTCGTGCCGACGCTTTGGTTTCGCAATCAATGGTCTTGGGCCGGAGCCGACAAGCGGCCGACGTTGCAGCGGCAGGGAAATGCCGTCCAGGCCGTCCACCCCGTGTTGGGCGAACGATTTTTTTACTGCGAAGGCGACCCCATTCTCCTGTTCGCGGAAAACGAGACCAACACGCAGCGCATCTTCGGCGTTCCCAATCGAACTCCCTACGTCAAGGACGGCATCAACGACGCCATCGTCCACGGCAAGGCGGACGCGGTCAATCCGGAGCAGAAGGGAACGAAGGTCGCCGCGCACTACCGCGCCACGGTCATGCCCGGCGGCAGCCATACGATTCGGATGCGCATCAGCGATCGCGCCCCGGCCGCGTTCGCCGCGATGCCGTTCGGGGAGAACTTCGCTGCTGCGTTCGAGCTTCGCCATCGGGAGGCCGACGACTTTTACAAAACGGTCATTCCCGCCAAGCTCAACGCGGATCGAGCCAACGTCATGCGTCAGGCCCTCGCAGGCATGCTCTGGAGCAAGCAGTTCTACCACTACGACGTGGACATGTGGCTTTCCGAACGCGGCTCCGATCCGTTCAAGGAGAACCGCAAGCGTTCGCCGCGCAACGACCTCTGGCATCACATGTACAACGGCGACATCATCTCGATGCCCGACAAGTGGGAGTACCCCTGGTACGCCGCCTGGGATCTCGCCTTTCACGTCACCGCTCTGACGCTGGTCGATGCGGATTTCGGCAAGGAGCAATTGAAGCTGATGGTGCGCGAGCGCTACATGCACCCCAACGGCCAGATTCCGGCTTACGAATGGAACTTCGGCGACGTCAATCCGCCGGTGCATGCCTGGTCGACCATTTTCACCTATGCCACGGATTTCGCGAAGAGAGGCCAAGGCGACAAGGATTGGCTCAAGGCCATCTTCCAGAAACTGCTGCTCAATTTCACCTGGTGGGTCAACCGCAAAGACCGCTCGGGACGGAACGTGTTCGAAGGGGGCTTCCTGGGCCTGGACAACATCGGTGTCTTCGATCGCAGCGCTCCGCTGCCCACGGGAGGTTACCTGGAGCAGGCCGACGGCACCGCCTGGATGTGCCTGTTTTGTGAAAACATGCTCCAGATCGCCGCCACTCTGGCCGCGACCGATCCCGACTATCTCGACATGGCGCTCAAGTTCGTCCAGCATTTTTTGTGGATCGCCTCGTCGATGGCTAATGTGGGCGGCGGTACTGGGATGTGGGATGAAAAAGACGGCTTCTTCTACGATGTGCTGCGTTTGCCCGACGGCCACGCCGAGCGGCTGAAGGTGCGCTCGATGGTAGGATTGTTGCCGCTGTGCGCCGCCACGGTCTTCGACGGCGTGCTCCTGTCGAAGAACCCGGAAATGCAGGAACGCTTAAATAACTTCATCACCGCGCGCCCGGAAATCATCGCATCCATTCACCACCCCGGCAAAGCGGGCGTCGCCGGGCGCCGACTCGCCTCCATCCTCGACGAAACCAAGCTTCGCCGGGTGCTGCACAAAATGCTCGACGAAAACGAATTCCTTAGCGAGTTCGGCATCCGCTCGCTGTCGCGCTTTCACGAAGACCATCCATTCATCTTCAACGCCGGCGGCCAGGAGTATCGCGTCGCGTATCTGCCTGCGGAGTCCGATACCGGAATGTTCGGCGGCAACTCCAACTGGCGCGGGCCCATCTGGATGCCGGTCAACGCCCTGATCGTCCGCGCCCTCTTGAATTACTACACCTATTACGGCGACGATTTCCAGGTCGAATGCCCGACCGGTTCCGGCCGGATGATGACCCTGTATCAAGTGGCCGAGGAAATCTCGAATCGGCTTGCGAATATGTTCCTCAAGGGCAAGGATGGCCAGAGGCCGGTTTATGGCGGTTCGAGGAAATTCCAGGACGATCCGCACTGGCGCGATCTGATCCTTTTTTACGAATATTTCCACGGCGACAACGGAGCCGGCCTGGGCGCCAGCCATCAAACCGGCTGGACCGGCGTTGTCGCCCGCCTCATGCATTTCTTCGCGACCAACACGCCCGAGAAAATGCTCCAGTTCGGGATCACGGGCGCGGCCGCCGGAGTGCAGAACTAAAGGAGCAGAGAACGAACGGGCGCGTTGAGCGAAAAGAAGCTTCGCAGACTTCGACGGCGAGATGGAACTGACCGTAAGCAAAGGTGAGGTCTTTATGTCTTTGGTCCGCTATCCCTCGCTGTATCAAATCAACACGCGCGTCTGGTTGACGCAACTCGGCGGCGCTCTCGGCCGGCGCGCGACGCTCGACGACATTCCCGACGCCGAACTCGACCGCCTCGCCCAGATGGGCTTCGATTTCATCTGGTTCCTCAGCGTCTGGCAGACCGGCCCGGCCGCGCGACAAATCTCACGCGACAATCCGGAATGGCGGAAAGAGTTCCGCGACACGTTGCCCGACTTGCGCGACGAAGACATTCCCGGCTCCGGCTTCGCCATTACCGGCTACACGGTTCACAAAGACCTCGGCGGCGATGAGGCCCTTGCCCGGCTCCGCGAACGGCTCAAGCAGCGCGGCCTAAAACTCATGCTCGATTTCGTTCCCAATCACATGGGTCTGGGCCATCCCTGGGTCGAGGATCACCCCGAGCGCTTCATCGAAGGCACGGAACTCGACCTCGCTCGCGCTCCGCAAAACTACACGTGGGTCAAACGCAGCCGCGGCGATCTCCTCTTGGCGTACGGCCGCGATCCGTACTTCGCCGGTTGGCCGGATACGTTGCAACTCAACTATGCGAACCCGGCCACGCAGGAAGCGATGATCGGCGAACTCGTCAAGATCGCGGGCCAATGCGACGGCGTTCGCTGCGACATGGCCATGCTGGTGTTGCCCGAGGTCTTCGAACGCACGTGGGGCCAGCGAGCGCCGCTTTTTTGGCCGACGGCCACCGAGCGCGCGCGTGAGCGAACTCCGGGCTTTCTCATGATGGCCGAAGTTTACTGGGACATGGAATGGACGCTGCAACAGCAAGGCTTCGACTACGCCTACGACAAACGGCTCTACGACCGCCTTCGCGAACATCAGGCCCGGCCGGTGCGTGAGCATTTCCATGCGGGTCTCGACTATCAGGACAAGCTGGCCCGGTTCCTGGAGAACCACGATGAACCCCGGGCCGCAGCGACATTTTCCCTGGACGTTCATCAGGCCGCGGCAGTCCTTACCTTCTTTTCCCCAGGGCTGCGTTTCTTCCACCAGGGGCAATTCGAAGGGTGTAAGAAGCGCATCTCGCCCCACCTGGGCCGAGGCCCCAGCGAACCGATCGATCCGAATCTTCATGACTTCTATGACCGCTTGCTCGCTGTATTACGCCAACCTGTCTTTCGCGATGGCCAATGGCGACTCCTCGAATGCACGCCCGGTTGGGAAGGCAACTGGACTCACGATTGCTTCTTGGCTTTCGCCTGGCAAGGCGCCCAGGGCGAGCGCCGACTCGTCGCCGTGAATTATGCTCCTAACCAAAGCCAGTGCCACGTTCGTTTGCCGTTCACCGACCTGGCTGGCAAGAAATGGCGACTGCACGATCAACTCGCGTCCGCCATTTACGATTGGAGCGGCGACGACCTGCTGGGACGCGGCCTGTTTCTGGACATGGCTCCCTGGCAGGCGTGCGTTTTCTCAATCGACCCGGGCGCCTGACAATCACCACCCCATCCCGGTCGCCATCTCGGCTTCCTAAAAACAATCGTGATTTTCCGAAATGCGAAGGTTGGATCGGGTAAGCGAAAGGAATTCAATCCTGATTCCATTCCGGCCTTTGGGCCCGGTTTGCCGCGATCGTTTTCTTGGTGGAGGTTCATCGTGAACCGTTGCCATGTGTTGCTCGTCATGTGCTTTGTCGCCGTTCTGCTCGGCTTACGCTCAAATGGGCATGCGGGCGAGAAACAGCCCCGTTTGCAAATCCTCGCCTGAGACGGTTGCGGAGTTCCCGTCGCGTCAACGCACCGGCGACCACAAACCCGTTGACCGGGAACGCCGTTCGTCATCGCGAGCGTGGAAAGACAAATACTACCGATAGGCCATCTCGGTAGGGGCGTTCGCGCGGTCCGCAGTGTTCACGCCCATGAGGCGATAGAGTTCGCACTGGCCCGAGAATCCTCGGTAGACAAGGCCGGCGCCAACCGCGGCGAGCAATGCCCCGCTGACGGACGGGTGCGCTAACCCCATCCCGATCAAAGCCCCGCCCATAACGGTCGACGCCGCCCGTTCGGTCTCGCCCACGTTCGGAATACGCAGCGAAGCGGGTACGGGCCCGCCGCTGATGGGCGCAAACGGACCTTTGACTTGATCGAGGTTGCGAACGCCCTGTCGAGTCAAAGGAAAAGTTGTGGGGTAAAGTTCCATCGTTCCGATCTCCCGTAAAGAAGGGTCGAGTCATCGTTCAAGGACGCTGGCAATGCACCAGAAAGTCGTCGGCGCCCGACGAGTTTGCGACTCTGCAAACGCGATGCCGCCGCGTGTGATGAAATGGGATCTTACGATTTGATGGCGACCCCCCGACCAAATTAGCCTCGTATGCCATTGGTTGCAGGCCGCTCGAGCGCAAGTGTGCGGAACTCCTCGATCCATTGTGTCGAAGGACGGCTTCGGAAAGGCCTTGCACGTTGCACTTTTTTAGAGGGCGATTGCGTCCTCGTGGAAAATTCGGCCATCCAGCTGCCATGTTCGGCTGTCGTCGTCAAATTCGGCTCCCCTGTTCGCAAGTTCAGACACTCGCTTGTCCCTCTCATCGGCAAGCCATTCCAAGAGAAGTTCGTTCGCTTCCGCCATTTCCGCTTCGCTGACCATGTCAAAAATCCTTTGGATGAAAAAATCGAACCATCAATACAGCACTTCCTCAAAGGCGATTGACCAGCGAACACGAACGCAAAATGAACGGCAATCAAATAGCCGACATGCGGCCATCGTGGTAGAATGGTTTCGTCCCTGTCTACCGCGAAAACTCTCCCGAAAGCTTACAAAAAAGTTTACGGCGAAGGTTTACGAAATGGTTTACAGAATCGTTGACGCAAAGGACCGCTGGACAACGACTTAGGACTTGGAGAGGTGGCCGAGTGGCCGAAGGCGCAGCACTGGAAATGCTGTGTGCGGGAAACCGTACCGCGAGTTCGAATCTCGCTCTCTCCGCTTTACGAGTCCGACGTCCCTTCTGCGATTCCATAAGTCCTTTCTTTTGAAGGGAATCAGGAATTGCGACAAAGTCGTTTTTGACCTCCTGGTGCAAAATTGGTGCAAATCGTT
>JBAXFO010000319.1:0-5927 GCA_037139885.1 Planctomycetota bacterium | reverse complement strand
GAACTTCAATGAGCGGAACGATCCGAGTCAGCAATCGAAGCAAGCTTGGGATGTTTGCGACGGCTGGTCTGACAACAATGATTCCGGAATAATCGCAAGGGGGGAAATTCCGCACGTCGGCAAAGTCGAGGTCTAACGTCACAATCACTCGGCCTTCAGCGCGGCATATTGAGCCGATCGACTCGTCCGCATGACCACCGAGTTTTTGATCGAGAACGCTCAACGCATCATGGCCCGCTTGAGTGAAAAGGCCGGTTGCGGCTTTCGGAAGGTTCTCGTCGAGTTTGAACTCCATCAAACTGCTCCCGGCAGTTCAACGATCCGCTCCCGAGCCATTTCCGCGGCGTAACTGAGGGCTGCTTGTATGTCTTCTGGTTTCAGAGATGGGTAACTGTCGAGAATGGTTTGGCTCGATTCGCCGGATGCGAGGTTGTCAAGAATGACGGACACCATGATGCGCGTGCCATGGACGCAAACTTTTCCGTGGCAGATACGCGGATCGGAGCTAATTCGTTCGCGCCAACTCATGGCCTTCTCAAGTTTGTTAGGGAGGGCGATTTATATCTCAAGAGTCTCAGCATCGCGATCTATAACCTACCAGAACTTCTCGATCATGAAAACGACAAATTGGAGTCAGGTCGATTGGGGATCTGGATTTCGCGAGGGATGGTGGGCTTCGCCTTCGGCTCAACCCACCCTACGGAGATGTCGAGGCGCTTACTTCGCGAACCATTCCTGCAGCGATTTCACCGTCAGATCGCCGTTGCGAAGCGCCTTGCACGCCTGGGCGGCGGCTTGGGCGGCGGCGAGGGTGGTGATGCAGGTGACGCGGTGCATGACGGCGGCGGCGCGGATCTTGCCCTCGTCGGTGCGGGCGCCTTTGCCGCTGGGGGTGTTGATGACGAGCGCGATTTGTTCGTTCTTCATGTGGTCGATGAGGTTGGGCCGGCCTTCCTGGAGCTTCGGCATTTCTTCGACCGTGATGCCGGCGGCGCGCAGCGCGCGGGCGGTGCCGCGGGTCGAGACGAGTTTGTAATTCATCGCCGACAGGTCGCGGGCGATGGGGATCACTTCGTCTTTATCGCGATCGGCGACGCTGATGAAGATTGTGCCCGAGAGAGGCAGGGCGCTGTTGGCGGCCACCTGGGCCTTGGCGAAAGCGAGCGGGAACGTGTCGGCGATGCCCATGACTTCGCCGGTCGAACGCATTTCGGGGCCGAGGATGATGTCGACGCCGGGGAATTTGTTGAACGGGAAGACGCTCTCCTTCACCGAATAATGCGTCGGCACCACTTCGGCGAAGACGCCCAGATCATCCAGAGTTTTACCGACCATGATGAGCGACGCCAATTTCGCCAGGGAGACGTTGCTCGCCTTGGCGACGAACGGCACCGTGCGGCTGGCGCGGGGGTTCACTTCGAGCACATAAATCTCGCAGGGCCCCGTCATCTTGTTCTCTTCGGCGAACTTGACGGCGAACTGCACGTTCATGAGCCCCTTGACGTTGAGCTCCAGGGCCATGGCCCGCGTTTGCCGTTTGATCTCTTCGATCACTTCGGGGGGCAGGCTGTGCGGCGGAATGACGCAGGCCGAGTCGCCGGAATGGACACCCGCTTCTTCGATGTGCTGCATGACGCCGCCGATGATGGCGCGCGTGCCGTCGGCGAGACAATCGACGTCGACTTCGACGGCCGATTCGAGGAACTGATCGATGAGGACGGCCTTGCCCGCCGAGACTTCGAGGGCCTGGTTGACGAACGCCTTCATACGCTCTTCGTCGTAAACGATTTCCATCGACCGGCCGCCGAGCACATAGCTGGGGCGGACGAGCACCGGATAACCGATGAGCCGGGCGGCATGGACCGCGCCGAAGGAATCGAGCGCGGTGCCGTTGGCGGGCTGCTTGAGGCCCAGCTTGTCGACGAGCACCTGGAAGCGTTTGCGGTCCTCGGCGATGTCGATCGAATCGACGCTGGTGCCGATGATCGGGGCGCCGGCTGCTTCCAGGGCGCGGGCGAGGTTGAGGGGCGTCTGCCCGCCGAACTGCACGATGAGCCCGGCCGGCTTCACGCGGTCGCAAACGTTGAGAACATCTTCGACGGTGAGCGGTTCGAAGAAGAGATGATCGCTGGTGTCGTAATCGGTGGAGACGGTTTCAGGGTTCGAGTTGACCATGATGGTCTCGAACCCGGCGTCGCGCAGCGCGAAGGCGGCCTGACAGCAACAGTAGTCGAACTCGATCCCCTGGCCGATGCGGTTCGGGCCGCCGCCGAGGATCATGATGCGTTTCTTGCCGTCTTTCGCGGGGCGGGTTTCGTCCTCGCTCGCCAGCGTCGCCGTTCCGCTGGCGTCGTACGTCAGCGCGGGACGTTCGTAGGTGGAATAATAGTAGGGCGTATACGCTTCGAACTCGGCGGCGCAGGTGTCGACGAGCTTGAACACCGGTTCGACGCCGCGAGCTTTGCGCAGGCGGCGCACTTCGAGATCGTTAGTGTGCCAGAGGAAAGAAAGCTGGCGGTCGGAGAAGCCGGCTTGCTTCGCTTCCCAGAGGAGATCGTCGGATGCGGCTTCCAGCGTACCGATGGCGCGGAGCTTGTCCTCGATGACGACGATTTCCCAGATGTGGCGTAAAAACCAGGGATCGATTTTCGTGCGATCGAAGACGTCTTGAATCGACAGCCCGCTCTTGAACGCGATGCGGACATACCAGAGGCGCTCGGCGTTCGGCGTGGCCAGGTGACGCGAGATCGTCTCGGCGTCGGGTTGCAGCGGGGTGTCCCAGGTGTCTTTCTGATCGCAACCTAAACCGAAGCGGCCCGTCTCAAGACCGCGCAGAGCCTTCTGCAGCGACTCCTTAAACGTCCGGCCGATCGCCATGGTCTCGCCGACCGATTTCATCTGGGTGGTGAGCGTCGGATCGGCGTCCGGGAATTTCTCGAACGTCCAGCGGGGAATCTTGGTGACGACATAATCGATCGTCGGCTCGAAGCAAGCCGGGGTCTCGCGGGTGATGTCGTTCTTGAGTTCATCGAGCCGATAGCCGACGGCCAGCTTGGCGGCGATCTTGGCGATGGGGAAGCCGGTCGCTTTCGAAGCCAGGGCCGACGAACGGCTGACGCGGGGGTTCATTTCGATGACGATCATGCGGCCCGTGTCGGGCTGGATGGCGAACTGAATGTTGCTGCCGCCGGTTTCGACGCCGATCTCGCGAATGATCTTGAGCGAGGCGTCGCGCATCATCTGATATTCTTTGTCGGTGAGCGTCTGGGCGGGGGCGACGGTGATCGAATCGCCGGTGTGCACGCCCATCGGATCGAGGTTTTCGATGGAGCAGACGATGACGACGTTGTCGGCATAATCGCGCATCACTTCGAGCTCGTATTCCTTCCAGCCAAGGGCCGACTCTTCGATCAGCACCTCGCCGACGGGGGAAAGCTCGAGCCCGCGCGTGACGATGTCGTTGAACTCTTCCTTGTTGTAAGCGATGCCGCCGCCGGTGCCGCCGAGGGTGAAGCTGGGGCGGATGACGCAGGGCAGGCCGACCTGTTCGCGGACGTTTTGCGCTTCGGTAAAGCTCCGGACGACGCCGCTAAGGGGGACATCGAGCCCGAGCTTGATCATGGCTTGCTTGAACTTGTAGCGATCCTCGGCCTTATCGATGACATCGGCCTTGGCGCCGATCATTTCGACGCCGTACTTTTCGAGGACGCCATGCTTGAAAAGATCCATGGCCGTGTTGAGGCCGGTTTGGCCGCCGAGCGTGGGCAGGAGGGCGTCGGGGCGTTCCTTCTCGATGATCTTGGCGACGAATTCCCAGGTGATCGGTTCGATGTAGGTGCGGTCGGCGGTGTCGGGGTCGGTCATGATGGTGGCGGGATTCGAATTGACGAGCACCACCTCGTACCCTTCTTCGCGCAGGGCCTTGCATGCCTGGGTGCCCGAATAATCGAACTCGCACGCCTGACCGATGACGATGGGACCGGAACCGATGAGGAGAATTTTCTTGAGATCAGTACGCTTGGGCATGGTTCGAAGCTCATGGCAAGGAGGACGGTTTCTCGCATCATCCTATGGATTCCCTTGAGCAGTTTCAGGGCGCGGAAATGAAGAAGCGGGGCGAGTTTTGGGATAAAGATAAATTCCTCGTGAGGTTTGAAATTCGGGGTCGTCGGCCTGCGACGACCGTTTGAACCGGTGATTGTCGGGCGGTGATCACCCAGCGCCGACCGTTTAACGCGGTGCATGACGGCCGGAGAAGGGTTGTAAAAAGGAGGAATCGCCCTCGGCGCGCAATCGCTCCAGATTGAATGTACCGCGCGGGGGCCGAACTACGGCACGAAATGGGGATCGTGCCGATCACTTCGCGGGAAAGAGATCTGCGACGAGGCATGTGAAACCGGGGACGACGTCTTCGCCGCTGAGAATGGCGTTCGACCGCAGTTTCGTCAGAGATCCGTCCTGGCGATGGACCTGGACCATGCGCTCGACCGGGTTAATCACCCAAACCATTCGGACGCCTGCCGAGAGATATTGGTCCGTCTTGGCGTCGACTTCATAAGCGAGATCGTGGGCGGAGATGACTTCAATCGCTAGATCGGGCGCGAGGCGAAAGTAGCCAAGACTTTGCCAGTCGGCGGGAAGGCGGTCGCGGTGGATGAACGACACATCGGGGCGGCGGCCGGTGTCCGGATCGGCAAAGCAGCGATAACAACACTCGGAAGTGAAGACGACACCGGCGCCGTTTCGCCGGCAATGACCTGCCACGAGCGCAATCACCTCAGCGGCGACATGCGAAGAAAGAGCGCTCACGTGGTTCTCCACCAATTCGCCATTGACGAGATCGAACGCGCGCCCGTCATGGCGTTCCAGATACTCGTCAAACGTCATGCCTTTCTCGGCCACAACATTCATGGTGTCTCCTCACTTAAAACACGCGCACATCGTCCATTGTAGCCCAGACTGGGGCGACGCGAAAGTGGAGGCAAGCGACCGTCTCAACGCCGTTTGCGCCACGACACCGGCGTCACGGTGCTTGGCGTCGCGCGGTAGTTGCTCAGGAATTCGAACACGTTGCGATCTTCATCGAGCGTGACGTAGCCGAGGGTGCGGAGCTCGTTCATGGCTCGTTCGTTGCTCCAGCCCTGAAAATCCATGCGGTAGATGGCGACATACGCTCCGGTGCGGTGGGTGCCGGCGAAGCAGTGGAGCAAGATCGGGTGGTTCTTTTCGTCCTTCATCACTTCGCGAAACGCATCCAGGCCTTGCTCGACGGCGGCGGAACCATCGTCGCGCAAGCTCCAGCTGCGGGGCGGAATGCGGACGAACTGGATGCTGTTCTCGCGGCAGTATTTCTCTTCGGCCTGGTCGTTGGCTTTCGTGCCGTCGCGGAGACAGACGACGGTTTTGATGCCATAGTCGTAAACCAGGCGCTGAAGACCGGGAATGGTGAGCTGGGCGCTGCGATAGAGGACGCCGTCCTTGACGACGCGGACGTTGCGGAAGGTGCGATTATGATACGATTGATAGAGAAACGGCGTCACCGTCACGAACGCGGCAATGAACAAGCCGAACGCGAATTGAAGGGAACGGGGAATCATAGAGCATCCTGCGCGTCTGGGAAAAAGGATCGTCCGTGAGCCTGCGATGCTAATCCATCGGGCGAAAAAAGGGAAGCGGGATTGGCCGCTCCACGGGGGACGCTCGATCGTCGGATTTTAGGAAAAGAAAGGCACGAGAATGAACGAACCTCTCCTCTTCGCTGGCGTGCGCACGCCGATCGGTAAATACCTCGGCACGCTCGCCGACCTGCCCGCTCCGCAGTTGGCGGCGCAGGCTCTCAAGGCGACGTTGGCACGCAGCGGGGCGCCGGCCCTAGCGATCGACGAAGTCATCCTCGGGCAGGTCTTGCAAGCGGGCGTCGGCCAAAA
>JBAXFO010000318.1:0-5928 GCA_037139885.1 Planctomycetota bacterium | reverse complement strand
GTCTTCAAGCGGTCGCGACGTTCCGTCGACTCCGCACACCCTTTGATTGTAAGCGGCCGCGATTTTCCTGGCTGCGATTGCCGCGGATTTCGCCCCACCTGCGCCTCCGTTTTCGCCCCAAGCCCGCGACCGGTTCTCTCCACGATTTCGGCTCGAGAATTGCGGCTTTAAACGAAAGCATGGAGTCACAACCGTCATAACCGTCAAAGGCCCAGCGATATTCTCCAAATTAGCCAGGCTATTCATATATTCCAAATTGCGAAACCATACACAATCTGGAAATAGTTAAAGCGTACTGGTGAGGATGTTCGAGAGAGAAGGACAAGGGGACGCTTTCGAGCAACCGAATCGAGGAGTTGTGGGACTCTGGGTGAGATGATGGGGGCGGGACCTGACGGGGAAACGTATCCGAACTTTGATAGCGGACGCTAACCAAAAAGGTCTTTTCGGGTTGCCGAGGGAAAACGGGTGGGCTATACTGGCCCCTCTAAGGCATTGAGCAGAAAGACGTTCCTCTCATTATCCCGAATGGCGGGCCCATGCGTTTTCAGTTGCTCGACCGCATCATCGACGTGGAACCCGGCAAGAGCATCCGGATGGTCAAGAACTTGACCTTGGCTGAGGAATACCTCGCCGACCACTTTCCGACGTTTCCGGTTATGCCGGGAGTGTTGATGTTGCAGACGTTGGTCGAGGCGGGAGCGTGGCTCTTGCGGATCAGCGACGATTTCCGCCATAGCGTCATCGCCTTGCGCGAGGCGCGGAACGTGAAATACGGGACTTTTATGCAGCCCGGCAAGAGCATGGTCGTGACGGCCGAGCTCTCCGAAGCCACCGAAGACCAGGTCGTCTTCAAGGGCAAGGGCGAATGTGACGGAGCCTCGACGGTGTCGGCGAAGTTCACCGTGGCTCGTTATAACCTGCGGGACCGCAACCCGGCTTTCCAGGCGATCGACGAAAAGATCGTCAGCCATTTGCGAGGCGAATACGCGGTGCTCACCGGAGCGTTTGACCACAAGAATTAGTAGCAAGCCCTGGGGATGAGGTAAGCCGAATCCCAGGGATCCACGCGGCAGAAGTTATCCCAGGGCTGGAAAGAGACGAACATGCGACTGAAGGACCAGGTGGCGTTGGTGACGGGCGGCAGTCGCGGCATTGGCCGGGGCATCGTCAAGGCTTTGGCCGCCGAAGGGGCGAAAGTCGCATTCATCTACAAGGGAAGCCAGTCATCTGCCGATAGTCTTGTGGCGGAAGTGACTGCGGCGGGCGGCACGATCAAGGCGGTGCAGTGCGACGTCACGAATCACGCCGAGGCCCAGAAGGTCGTGGATGAGATTGAAAAAGAATGGGCTCCGATTTATGTGTTGGTCAATAATGCCGGGGTGATTCGCGATGGCCTGTTCGTCCGCATGGAGCCGGACGACTGGAACATGGTCATCAACACGAACCTGAACGGCGCCTTCAATTTCTGCAAGGCCGTCGCCTTCACCATGGCGCGCCAGCGAAAGGGAAGGATCATCAATATTTCGAGCATCGCGGCTGACCACACGAACCAGGGTCAGACGAACTATGCCGCCAGCAAGGGAGCGATCAACTCCTTCACCCGAGCTTTGGCCACGGAGCTGGCGGGCCGCGGCGTGACGGTCAACGCGATCGCCCCCGGCTTCATCGAAACCGACATGACCGAGGCGGTCCGCAATAAAGCGGGGGACATCATCAAGAAGATGATCCCGATGAAACGGCTGGGATCTCCGGAAGACATCGCGAATGCGGCCGTCTTCCTGGCGAGCGCCGAAGCGGGCTACATCACCGGTCAGGTGCTGAAAATTGACGGGGGCCTGAGCTTGGGCTCGGCTCACGTATGAGCGGTCCGCTGGTAGCCCGACGCGTTAGCGAGGGACCCCTCGCTGACGCGTCGGGCTTCCGCGGAGGCGCCAGAGAAACTGGAAGCGGGACGGGGGGAAGGCGGAGCCTTCAAGGGAACGAGAATCACACACAACGAGTCACTTACTTTGTTACCGGAGGGTTTGACCATGCCTAGCCAGGACGAGATTTACACGAAGGTTTCCGCGACGCTCGTGGAGGCCCTCAATGTCGACGAAGACGAAATTTCGCCGAGTTCGACGCTCCAGGGCGACCTGGGCGCCGAATCGATCGACTTCCTCGATATCGTGTTTCGTCTCGAACGCGAGTTCGCGATCAAGATTCCGCGCGGCGAATTGTTCCCCGAAGCGATTTTCCAGGGCGACCCGGAATTCGTGAAGGACGGCAAGGTCACCGACAAGGGCCTCGAAGAACTGCGTCAGAAGATGCCGTTCGCCGACATCGGCAAATTCGAGCGCAACCCGGAAGTGACCGCCATCAGCGACCTGTTCACGGTCGACATGATCGCCAAGTACATCCAGGGCAAACTGGCCAACTAAGCCGAAGGGGGCAGGTTACGCTAGCCTGCCCCGCGGGATCGCCTGGGCTGCGATTCTCTGGCGCGTCAAGGATTCGAGCAGGCACGCTTGCTCCACGGGGCTCCCATGCGTTGGCTTTGGATCGACCGGTTTTTGGAATTCGTGCCGAAGACTTCGGCCCGGGCCGTCAAGAATTTGAGCCTGGCCGAGGATCTCTTCCGCGATCATTGGCCGGGATACCCTGTCATGCCCGCGAGCCTGATGCTCGAAGGGCTGGCGCAAACTGGCGGCATTCTGGTCGGCGAGGCGAACGACTTTCAGGAGAAAGTCGTCCTCGCCAAAATCGTCTCCGCGAAATTCACGCGTGAGGCGATCGCCGGCGAAGTGCTCGTCTACGACGTCACCATGCTACATTTGCGCCCGGAAGGCGCCAGCATCGAAGGCAAGATCTTTGGGCTCAAGGCCGGGACGCCGATTCCGAAAGATCTGCCCGGCGAACCGTTCGGCAAGGCGGAGATCTTCTTCGCCCACCTCGACAAGTCTCGGTCGCAGGCCCTGTTCGGCGACCACAATTTCGTCTTCAGCGGAGAACTGAAGCACATGCTGGGACTGGCGAAAGTCCTGGCCGAACGCAAGGACTAGCGATCTCCATCGTTCATTGTGGCGACCGAAATCGGGGCCGACCCGTTTTCCGGTTCCTCCGTCGGTTGTTCCGAGTCAGGGTGCTGCTATGTCCTCTCCGCGTCGCGTCGTCATCACGGGTCTTGGGGTCTTGTCCCCGATCGGCCTCGATGCTGGCAAATTCTGGGATAGCCTCGTGGCCGGCAAATCGGGCATTCGCCGCATCACGGCGTTCGATGCTCAATCGCTCCCCGCCCCCATCGCGGGCGAAATCGACGGCTTCGATCCCAAAAGCTACATCGAGAAGAAAGAACGCAAAAGCCTGCGTGTGATGGCGCGCACGATCCAACTCGCCGTCGCCGCCGCCCAGGTCGCTCTCGACGACTCCAAGATTCAAAAAGACAAACTCGACCCCGCGCGCTTCGGCGTCGAGTTCGGCTCGGGCCTGATCCCCTCGGAATTGCAAGAGCTCGGCGCCGCGGCCAAGACCTCGGCCAACTGTCAACCGGGCGTCGTCGATCTCAAAGTTTGGGGCACGCAGGGCATTCCGCAGATCAATCCGTTGTGGATGCTCAAATATCTGCCGAACATGCTCGCCTGCCATGTCTCGATTTTGCACAACGCCCAGGGCCCGAGCAACTCGATCACCGAAAGCGATGTCGCCGGCCTGCTCGCTCTCGGCGAAGCGACACGCATCCTGCGCCGCAACATCGCCGACCTCTTCCTCGTCGGCGGCGCCGACAGCAAAATCAACCCGCTCAGCATGTCCCGCCAGGCGGTCTTCCAACATCTCTCCAAACGGGGCGACGATCCCGCCCGTGCGTCGCGGCCCTTCGATGCTCAGCGCGATGGCCTGATCATCGGCGAAGGGGGCAGTGTCGTCGTCGCGGAAGATTTGGAGCACGCCAAGAAACGAGGCGCCACCATCTATGGCGAAGTGCTCGGTTTCGGCTCGGCCTTCGATCGCGGCCTCACGGGCAAGGGGCTCGCTCGCGCCCTCCGTGCCGCCCTCACGCCAGCCAAGCTGACGCCGGCCGACATCGACCACGTCAACGCCCACGGTCTCAGCCATCCGACGTCCGACGCCTGGGAAGCGCAAGGCATCGCCGAAGTCTTCGGCCCCAATTCGATCACCGTGTGGGCCGTTAAAAGCTACGTCGGCAACCTTGGCGCCGGCGCCGACATGGCGGAACTCGCCGCCAGCTTGCTCGCTCTCAAATACAAAAAGCTGCCCGGCACGCTCAACTACGACTTCCCCGATCCGCGTTGCCCCGTCAACGTCACCCGCGAAACCACCGCCACGACGAAACCGAACGTGCTCAAAGTCGGCTTCACCGAAATGGGTCAGTGTGCGGCGGTTGTTTGTCGGGCGTGGGAATAGGCATTTACCCCGGAGCGGTTCCATCATCCATCGCCGTGCCTTTGACGGCGCTGGAATCCCCTCGGGATGTGGCAAGATTATTCAACTCGGGCTCGGCCCTTTTACCGGAATTGCAACATGAGAAGACGAGTCGTCATCACCGGCATGGGAGCGATCACCCCGCTCGGGCACACCGTGCACGACGTGTATGAAAACCAGCTCGAAGGCAAGAGCGGCGTCGACTTCATCACCATCTTCGACGCGGCCGCCTTCCCCACGAAATTCGCGGCCGAGGTCAAAGGCTTCGATCTCGCCAAGTACGTAAAAACCCCGGAACGCTGGAAGTCGTCCGGCGCCAACAGCCGTTTCGCCGCCGCCGCCGCCCAGCAAGCCCTCAGCGACGCGAATCTCATCGACAACAATAAGGTCGATCGCACCCGCTGCGGCGTCTATCTCGGCTCCGGCGAAGGCATCCAAGATTTCCACAACCTCATCTATCTCATCTCGCAAAACTATCGCGAAGCGACCCGCGATGTCGATTCGGTCGGCTTCGTCCGCGGCGCTCTCGAACGCTTCCACCGCGAGCAAGAATACGAACAAGAACTGCACACCACCCCGGCCCATCTCGCCGACTACTTCGATCTCGAAGGCCCGAATTATAATTGCCTCACCGCCTGCGCCGCCAGCAGCCAGGCCATCGGCGAAGCGGCCGAGATGATTCGTGAAGGCGATGCCGACATCATGCTCTCCGGCGGCGCCCATAGCATGATCCATCCGTTCGGCGTCACCGGCTTCAATCTTTTGACCGCTCTGTCGACCAACAACGCCAACCCCAAGAAGGCGTCGCGCCCGTTCGATTTGAATCGCGACGGCTTCGTCATCGGCGAAGGGGCCGGCATGCTCGTGCTCGAAGAGCTCGAACACGCCAAGAAACGCGGCGCCGTCATTCATGCCGAAATCTCCGGTTACGGCACCACCGCCGACGCGTTCCGCATGACTGACAGCCATCCCGAAGGTCGCGGGGCCATCGCCTGCATCCGGGGCGCTCTCAACGACGCGAATCTCAAGCCCGAACAGATCGGCTACATCAACGCCCACGGCACCAGCACCCACGTGAACGATCTCGTCGAATCGGTCGCCATCAAGAAAGTTTTCGCCGAACATGCCATGAACACGCCCGTGAGCAGCAGCAAGAGCATGCTCGGCCATCTCATCGCCGCCGCCGGGGCCGTCGAACTGATCACGTGCATCAAGACGATCCACCGCGGTTGGATGCCGCCGACGATCAACTACGAAACCAAAGATCCCGATTGCGATCTCGATTACATTCCGAACCAGGCCCGCGAAAAGAAGGTTGACCACGCCCTCAGCAACAGCTTCGGCTTCGGCGGGCAGAACATCTCGCTGGTGGTGAGCCGGTACGTTCCGTAGCGGGGGCTTCGTTTCGTATTCACTCTGAAGGTCCCAATCCTCTTCGGCGTGAGCCGGCGGGTTTATCCCGCCGGGACAAGCCCGGCGGCTCACGCTGAAAATTGAGTCTGGTTG
>JBAXFO010000317.1:0-5947 GCA_037139885.1 Planctomycetota bacterium | reverse complement strand
GCCGCTCCTCAACAAATCCGCGGGGATTCCGATAAAGTTATGTGTAAATGACAGACCACGACATTGAATTGCTCCGACATCGAAATTTGTTCGTCCGAGTCAATGATGACCGCCCAGTGCGGCCCGGCTGGATTGTTCGTCTGCGAATTTTGCACGTCAACGTACACAAGTCTTCCGTGGCATAGTTTTTCGAGTTCGCTTTCTGGGAGCATGCGAGGGCGCCCTCTTCGCGTTACTTATGGAAAAGTTCCGGCGGCGGCGGGTTGTCCCTGACAAAGTCGTCGAGTTCAGCGCTCGTCAGTTGAAGGCCTTTAAGTTTCCGGTCAACTTCTCTCGCATAGTCGGGGTCCGCGAGGTATCTCAGCGTGCCCGCGTCAATCGGAATGTCTTCCCCTCGCTTGGTCTTCGCGACCATGCTTTCGCCCGTTGCGGACGCCGCGACGGACGACCACACGATTTGGTCGTCATCCATTTCGAGAGACGAAAGCAAAAGTTCGCAATCGAGACCGTCCTTAAATCGAAGTCGAATCGCCTTGGGCGGCAAAAATTTGGCTGAAACGAGAGAATCTTCTCGACCCGCCAATTGCGCCACGGGAGAGTTCCCGTACGGAATCGTGTCAGCCATGTTCGCCACCTTTGTTCATGAACGCCACTCGTCGGCCTGCCGCATCCAATTCTTTGCGCGAGCACCCGCGCAGTCGCTCGCGAACCCACGCGGACAAGTCGAGTCCGGAAAGGTCCGCCGCGTCGCGGAACGCTTGTTTTTCATCGGGGTTCAGACGAATATCGAGATATTCCGCCTTGAGTTGGTTCGCCTGTTTCGGCGGGCGACCGCGCCGTGCTGGTGTCGTTTCCATCTCTTTAATGTACCGACAAAAATCCGACACGTCAACAGACGGCTTCAATATCCCCCCAGGCGAATTCCTTGACTCTTCGCCCGCGGACAGCCTAAGTTAAGCCTATCTCGGCTCCATCATAAAACTCCATTCCAGGTCGCCATGCCCGCCCTCGACACGAAACCGTACCGCCCGCTGAGCGGCTATCTGCGCGAGCGCTTCGGCGAGACGGTCTATCGCGTCACCGTCGATGGCGGCTTCACGTGCCCCAATGTCGATGGTACGGTCGCGAAGGGGGGCTGCGTTTATTGCGACAACCGCAGCTTCAGCCCGAATCGACGTTTGCCGCGGAAGACGATTCGCGAGCAAGTGTCGTTCGGCATCGAGAAGCTCTCGGCTCGTTACGCCGCCAAAAAGTTTCTCGTCTACTTCCAGGCCGCGACGAATACGTACGCTCCGGTCGAGAAGCTTAAACGCCTTTACGACGAAGCGCTCGATCATCCGCAAGTGGCCGGCCTGTGCATCGGCACCCGGCCCGATTGCGTCGCCGACGAGGTGCTCGATCTCGTCGAATCGTATGCACGCCGCATGTATGTTTGTCTCGAACTGGGGCTACAGACCATTCACGATCGCAGCTTGGTGTGGATGAATCGCGGCCATGGCTTCGCGGAGTTCGTCGATGCCGTGCAGCGTTGTCGCCAACGGCCGTTCGATCTTTGCGCTCATGTCATCCTCGGCCTGCCGGGGGAGTCGAATGACGACATGCTGGGCGCGGCGGATGTGTTGGCGGCGTTGCCGATTCATGGCGTCAAGGTTCACAATCTGCACGTCGTTCGCGATACGCCGCTCGAAGAGCAGTATCGTGCCGGGCAAGTCGCGATGATGGAGTTCGACGATTATGTCCGGCTCGTCGCCGATTTTCTCGAACGCCTGCCGCCGGAAATGGTGATCCATCGACTCAACGGGGACGCGCCTCCCAAATATCTGGTCGCCCCGCTCTGGTCGCACGAAAAGCACCGGCTGCTCGCGGCGATCACGAACGAATTGCAAATCCGCGGTCGGCGGCAGGGGGCCAATTGCGTTCCCGAGCGCGGCCAAGCGCTCATCGATCGGCTCGTCCGTTCGCGACGCCGCGAGTTGCTTTAGCGCGAACGATCGCCCGGTTAAAACATCTCCCTTCTTCAATTCCGCCCGGCGATTCCTAGAATGCCGGAAAGGATTCTGCATTTTCCGCGTTCGCGATTCTTGAGCGAACCGAGGGCAATTTGTCGATGGTCAACGCCATCATCACTGGTTGGGGGTCCGCGTGTCCCCAACGCGTGCTTACGAACCGCGATCTCGAATCGATGGTCAACACCAACGATGAATGGATCGTGTCGCGCACCGGCATTCGCGAACGCCGCATCGCCGAGCCGAGCGAGACCTCCGGGACTCTCGGGCTCAAGGCCGCCCATATCGCGTTGGCGAAGGCGAAAGTGAATCCCGCCGACCTCGATCTCGTCATTTTCGCGACCACCACGCCCGATTATCTTCTGCCCGCATCCGGCTGTCTCATCCAGCAAAAGCTCGGCGCCGAGCGCGCCGCAGCCTTCGATCTCAACGCTGCCTGTAGCGGGTTCCTGTACGGTCTCAGCGTGGGTTCGCAGTTCATCAAAACGGGCACGGCCAAACGCGTGCTCGTGATCGCGGCCGAAGTGCTGTCGCGGTTCGTCAACTGGGCCGACCGGAGCACGTGCATCCTCTTCGGCGACGGCGCCGCGGCCGTGGTGCTCGAAGCGAGCGAACAAAAAGCCGGCATTCTCAGTTGCGTGCTCGGCAGCCGCGGCGATGTCGAAAAGATGCTCGTCATCGAAGCCGGCGCCGGAGCCAAACCCGCCACCGCCGAGACCATTGCCGCCCTCGATCACACCATCCACATGCGCGGCAACGAAGTCTTCAAAATGGCCGTGCGCAACATGGTGCAAGCCGCCCGCGAATCGCTCAACAAGGCCAACCTCACGCTCGACGACATCAAAGCCATCATCCCGCACCAGGCCAATCTGCGCATTCTGAAAGCCACCCAGGAATCGCTCGGCTTCCCCGCGGCCAAGATGTTTGTGAACCTCGACCGTTACGGCAACACCGGAGCCGCGTCCATTCCGATCGCCCTGTGCGAATATCTCGACCAAACCCCTCCGCAAGCGGGCGATCACTTTCTCTTTGCCGCATTTGGCGGGGGACTCACCTGGGGCTCCGTCGTCCTGCGCTGGGCGGATCTTCCTTCCTGACGCGGAAGCCGCGCTGCTTCGTCGCATGGGTATTCATCTTTAATACCATTTGAACCACAGAGACACCGAGAGCACAGAGAGTTTACCGAGGCAATTGCCGTTGACCGCATCGTTTCCAGGCCGAAACCTTGTCATCGATCAGCGCCTCTCTGTGCTCTCGGTGTCTCTGTGGTTCAAATGTCTTAGGGACATGTCGAGACCGATCGCGTCCGCCGCGATGATTCGCCTTTAAATGGGCGCGACTTCGATTCCGTTGTCCGGCTGCGCGTTGAGAACGGGATGATCGAATCGTTGCGTTTGCGCTCGCCGTTTTCTGCCTGCAATTCCCTCCACCCACCTTTCACCGTAAACTCATCGCATACCGTCCCCTCTCTCGGAGAATGCGTTCGTGAACGTCTTCACTCAAGAAATCGGCGGCGATGTCGCTTTGCGGGCGATGCCGTTGTTGCTGCTCGTTTTGTGCATCCTCATGATCGCTTACCGGTATTACAGCGCCTTCCTGGCGGCGAAGGTGGCGGCACTCGATGATTCGCGGATCACTCCGGCCCACACCTTGCAAGACGGCCAGAACTATCACCCTACAAACAAGTGGGTGCTCTTCGGCCATCACTTCGCGGCCATCTCGGGGGCGGGACCGCTCATCGGGCCGGTCTTGGCGATTCAATACGGCTACATGCCGGGGCTACTGTGGTTGGTCATCGGCGTGTGCCTGGCAGGGGCGGTGCAAGACATGTTGGTGCTGATGGCGTCGGTGCGCCGCGGCGGCAAATCGCTCGCCCAGATCGCCCTCACGGAACTCGGTCGGCCGGCCGCGGTCGCGACTTCGGTCGCCATTCTCGCCATCGTCGTCATCGCCCTCGCCGGGCTCGGGTTCGTCGTCGTCAAGGCGCTCGGCGGCGAGGAAGTGAAGCTCGCGAAGGGAACGGAGATCTTCGTCGATTCAAGCCATGCGGTCGCGAACCTGAGCGAGGGCGATTTTCAACTCCTGCAATTTCCTCCTGGCTGCCTGATTCGCTATCCCGGCGCCAAGACGCCGACGTTGCGTCCCGAAGCATTCGAACTGCGCGCGGCCCAGAGCGACGCGCCCGTCGTGGCTGCGGACGAGGAATTCCTGCGCACGCGCTTTACCCTCCGCGAGAGGACCGTGCAGATGATCCCCGGCAGTTCCTGGGGTACGTTCACCATCGCCTGCACCATCCCCATCGCCCTGCTCGTCAGCTTGTGGATGTACAAGATCCGTCCCGGGAAAGTCACCGAGGCCTCGGCTCTCGGAGCCATCGGCGTGCTCTTCGCCACCGTGGCGGGGAGTTGGATTCCCGGCTCCGTTCTCGAACCGATCTTCGCCCTGAGCAAGAATCAAACGATCTTCGCTCTGTGTGCGTATGGCTTCATCGCGTCGGTGTTGCCGGTTTGGTTGCTGCTCTGCCCGCGCGATTACATTTCGAGCTTTCTCAAGATCGGCACGATCGCCTTACTCGTGCTCGGCGTCATCGTCGCCAATCCGCCGCTGCGTTGTCCGCCGATCAACCATGTGTTCATCGAAGGCGGACCGACGTTCGCGGGCAATATCTTCCCCTTCGTCTTCATCTGCATCATGTGCGGCGCCATCTCCGGCTTTCATGCTCTCGTCGCCTCCGGAACCACCCCCAAGATGGTCAACAAGGAGACCGATATCCGCATGATCGGCTACGGCTCCATGCTCATGGAAGGCTTGGTCGGCATCGTCGCCCTCTTCGCGGCCGCATCGCTCCCGGTCGATCTCTATTACGACATCAACGTCGACCTCGACAAAGCCCCGAAATATCAGGCCCAACTCGACGAACTTTACAAGGAGATGCACATCGACCGGGCGGCGGCCGGAGATAAGCTGCACGCTCTGGGCGTCGACAACGTCGCCCATCTCAACATCGACGACGCCGACCTCGCCCAACTCGAACAGCTTGTGGGCGGCGAATCGCTGCGGGGCCGTACGGGGGGAGCGGTCACGCTGGCCGTCGGCATGTCGCGCATCCTCACGACGGCGATGTACCGCGTGAATCTCTCGTTCGAGGGGGTCGTCAAATATTGGTATCACTTCGCGATCATGTTCGAGGCCCTGTTCATCCTCACGACTATCGACACCGGCACCCGCATCGCCCGTTTCCTCTTGCAAGAAACGCTCGGCAAAGTCTTCCCCCGCTTCGAACGCCCCGACTGGATTCCCGGCAGCATCATCGCCACTTCGATCGTCACGGCCGGTTGGGGCGGTCTCGTCGCCACCGGT
Organism: Planctomycetota bacterium; assembly: GCA_037139885.1. Taxonomy (GTDB): domain Bacteria; phylum Planctomycetota; class Planctomycetia; order Gemmatales; family Gemmataceae; genus JAIEPT01. Next base: position 581 of record JBAXFO010000317.1, on the reverse strand, counting down.
TCGATCAGCACGATCTGGCCCATGTTCGGCATCGCCAACCAACTCCTCGCCGCCATGGCCCTCGCCTTGGTGACGACCGTGCTCATCAACTCGGGTCGCGGCCGTTATGCATGGGTCACGATCGTGCCCATGGCGTTCGTCATCGTCACCACGATGACCGCCGGCGTCACCATGTCGCGCACGTTCATGAGTTGGATCATCGAAGGCGAAGGCCGCGTCGTGACGGGAGTCTTGAGCCTGACGCTCACGATGTTCGTCATGATCTCCGTCGGCACGGTGCTGCTCATTTCGATCAGCCGCTGGATCGCCATGGCCACAGGCATGATCAAATCCGCCACGTGATAGCGTCGTCCTGACGACCATGTCGGCACTTATGATGCCGCAATCGAGGGGAAGCGTGGGAGATGTTCGGGCTAGAACGTCGTCCTAGTGAATTTTTCGGGTTCTGAGGCCATCCCTGGGAGCCCGACGCGTCAGCGAGGCATGCCGTCAACCCTCGCTGACGCGTCGGGCTACCTGCAACGATAGCCCATCATGCCGCCATAAGCGCCCGGCAGCGTGCCGCCCGACCAGTGCACCAG
>JBAXFO010000316.1:0-5949 GCA_037139885.1 Planctomycetota bacterium | reverse complement strand
CCGTCGCCATGCTGCTCCGTCTCCGTCGAGATCAATGATTGAAAGCGAATTCTTTCGTATTCAAAACCGCCCAGAGAATATCCTCGATCGCGCCGGCGAGGTTGGCGGAGCGGGCTTCGATGTACGTGCGCATGTGCGACATCTCTTCATCGCTGGGCGGACGCGAGAAGGCCACGAGATAGATCTCGCGCAAGCGGTCGTCGACAGAAAGTTTTTTGTCGGCGGCGAATTTCTTGGCCCGTTCGCCGGCGACCTTTTTGCCGACCTCGACAGAGTTGTACATGTGCAGGCTTTGGGCGAGCGTGGTGTCGCCGCTGCGTTCGCATTCGCAGGCGCTCACGAAATCGGGCCGGCCGAAGACGCTGAGGAAATACGATTCGCCCTGATTATCGGGAAGTTGCAAGGCGCGCGTGCCGGCAGGCGCGCCCTTGAACGCCGGCTTGGTCAGGGTCACGGCATCGATGGCGTCGTGCAGCACCTCGGCCGGCAGACGGCGATAGAGAAACCGCGAATAGTTTTGTTTGTCGTCGGCGTTGTAAGCGTTGGCCGTGGAGCTGAGCCGATACGTGTTCGATGTGCAGATCGCTCGGATCAGTTTCTTCACGTCGAACTTCGACGCGGCGAAATGCTTCCCGAGAGCCTCGAGCAGTTCGGGATTGGTGGCGGGGTTGGTGGCGCGGATGTCGTCTTCCGGCTCCACGAGAGCCCGACCCATGAAATGCTTCCAGTAGCGATTGGCGAGCGTCTTCGCGAAGAAGGGGTTGGCCGGCTCGGCGATCCAGTCGACGAGTTTGTCGCGTGGATCGTCGTCGACCTTCAGGGTCGCTTCGGGAGCGTCGAGTCCGGCCGCCTTGATCGTTTTCTTGGTCTTCGGATTGGTCGATTCGGCCTTGCCGGCTTTCATGAGCACCTTCATCGGCTGGGCCGCTTCGGTCACCATCTTGGTCTTGTTGTCTTTCTTTTCGGGCTTGGCGGCCTTGATATCGACGCGGCTGAAGAACGCGGCCATGGCCCAGTAATCGTCGGTCGTCCATTTCTCGAACGGATGGTGATGGCACTTGGCGCAGCCGATGCGCTGGCCCAGGAAGAGCTGGGCGACGTCTTCCACCTGTGTGGAAATGTCCTTGGCTTCGCGATACCAGGCGACCGGCGGCGCGTCGGGGAGATCGCCGCGGGCGGCCACCACTTGACGCACGAACTGGTCGAACGGAATGTTCTTTTCGAGAGCTTCGCGAATCCAGGCATGGAACGCGATGGTCGGTTTGGCGTCGTCCTTCACGGCCCGGCGATTGCGGAGCACGGCGCTCCATTTCACGGCGAACAGATCGGCATAATCGGGCGTGGCCAGCAGGCGGTCGACCAGGCGATCATGACGATCGGCGGCGGCGTCGGCCAGGAAGTCCTTGGTTTCTTCGAGCGTCGGCAGACGGCCGGCGATGTCGAGCGTGGCGCGGCGGAGGAACGTGCTGTCGTCCGCGAGTTCCGAGGCGGGCAGGCCCATGCGTTTCAGATGGCGGAAGACGAGTTCATCGACGAAATTCTTCGCGGGAGGCATCTTCGCGATCGGCGCCCCGAGCGGAATCAAGCCGCGAAACGTGGCGACATGGGTTTGATACCGCGTCATCACGGCGAAAACGCCCGGGACGTTCTTCGTGGCGACCAGGCCGTTGGCGTCGACATCCGCGAGGCCTTTCTCGTTCGATTCGAACTGGGCCATGCGCGTGACATCGACCGTCGAGCCATCGCTCAGATGGGCGACGACGGTCAATTGTTGCTGACTTTTCCGCTCGAGCAAACGCTCCACGGGGAGGACTTCGATGCGCGTCACCGAGGGATCGGTCGGTTTCCCGAACTGGCTCCCCTGTTCGATCCAGCGCCGTATCACGCGGTAGGGGGGCGAATCGACATCGAATTTCTTGGCGCCGCCATGGGGCATGCCGCCGGTGGCTTTGAGGAGCAGCAAGCTGCGTTCGGCCGCGGCGGGGAAGAGGCGCCGGCCCCGGTTTTCGCGGGTGATGTATTCGAAGTCTTCATCGGGTTCGAAACCCAGGAGCGAAAGCTTGAAGCCGTTCTGCCCGGACGCTTTGCCATGGCAGCCGCCGGCGTTGCAACCGTACTTGGTGAACAACGGCACGATCTGTTTGCCGAAATGAACCGGCACATCGTCGACCAGATGACCGACCGCAATCGGCAGGGTCGCAGTTAAGGCGCCCTGTTTGACGGTGAGCGTCGTTTCGCCTTCTTTAAGGGGCGTCGCCAGGCCGTCCGCATCGATCGCGACGATGCCGGCGGGGGCGGTCGTGAACTTGACGGCGCGCGTCAGATCGCGTTCTTGGCCCGATTTGTAAAGCCCGGTCACTTGCAATTGTTGCCAGGAGTCCCGGCCATGAATGTGGAGAACTCCCTGGACGGCCCGGCCCGTATCGATGCGCAGCGTTTCGAGCGGACCGGGATCGCCGAGACCTTTCGGCTCTTGAGAGGCCGCGGTCGACAGGCTCATGGCGGCGACGAGCACAACAATGGCGAAACGAAGTCTAGGCATGTCGCTTGAGAACCTTGGAGCCGGGCGGGAGGAGGCGCGGCGTTAAAACAATTCGGGAATGTAGTTGCCGGCGCTCGAAGCGTTGATGATTTCGCGAGGCAGGCCGGAAGTGACGCGCACTTCGCCGACATCGAAGACCGTCTCCATGACGGTGCCGAGCAGATTGCGCGGGCCGTACGGTGTCGACGTGGGCGCCCCGGCCTGGCGATCCGATTGACCGATGATCTGTCCCATTTTCAGGCCGCCGCCGGCGATGAGCAGGGGAGTGAGGCCGCCCCAGTGGTCGCGGCCGCCGCTGCCGCCGATGCGGGGCGTGCGTCCCATTTCGCCGGTGACGATGAGCAACACCTTGTCGCTGAGGCCGCGAACTTCGAGATCTTCGAGGAACGCCGCCACCGCATGGTCGACTTGCGGGCCCAGCCAGTACATGCCGCCGAGGTTGCGCGGGCTGTTGTTGTTGGAGTGCATGTCCCAGCCGGCGTCCATGACCGTGACGAAACCGCTGCCGCGTTCGACGAGGCGCCGCGCGAGCAGCATCTGCCGGCCCAGTTGGTTCGAGGAGCGCGCCATGTCTCCCCAGCTGCTCACCAGCGCTTGATCGAAGTGGCCCGTGGTGTCGTAGCGGGCGATGACGCGGGGATCTTCCCGATTCAAATCGAACGCCTGCGAAACGCCTCGCAAGAGAAGATCGTAGGCCTGTTGGTCGTACGTGTTGGCGTTGTCGAACGCGCCGGTGCGGTCGGCCTGGCGACGCAGATTGTCGAGCTGGCCGAGAAGATTGCGGCGATCGGAAAGGCGTTCGGTCGTGAGACGCAGTTCGAGATTTTGACACAGTTCGCCGCCGCCCGAGGGATTGAAGAAGCCGTAGCTGGGGCCGAGGTTTTGGCTGGCGTTAATGAGCTTGTTGAGCGCATCGGTCTCGAAATTGTTGCGCAGGCGGAGCGTCGAACTGGCCGCCTCGGCGGGGATAATAATGTTGTTCGGCATGCCGGTCGTCGGATTGTTGGCCCCCGCGACGCGGGCGTAGAGCGTTCCCATCGGGGCCTTGGTCGGATTGCCGCCGCCGGCGACGGTCATGTAATCCTGGTGGTCGGCGTTGCCCGAGGCGAACGAACGCACAACCGAAATCTTGTGCGCCATCGCGGCCAACTTCGGAAAGGTGCCGCCGAAGGTGATGCCGGGAATGCTCGTCCGCGTTTCGCCAGTGATGCTGCGAATTTCCGAAGGCGCCGTCATCTTCGGATCGAACGTCTCGATCTGCGAAGGCCCGCCTTGCAGAAACAAAAGCACCACCGCTTTATCTTTAATCGCCCGACGCCCCGCCTCCGACCCCTGGACTTTCAGCAACTGTCCAAGCGTCAGCCCCCCCAGACCCAGCGAACCGATCCGCAAAAAGTCGCGGCGATGCATGCCCTGACACGTCCGGACGCGGCGATTTTGGGAGATCGTTAACATGAGCAACGTTCCTTGCAAAGTGAGTCGTCGGGGCGGGATGGCGAATCGGCAGGCGTTTTCCGAGCACGGCGGCGCTTCAGCACCTTCATTAAAGCCGCTGTCACGGCGCGAAACTAGCGAAATCTCTCGAAAAAAGGCGGCTCGGCAAAAGGCGAAGCGGTGGGCGGGCAGATGAAGGTACAGTAACGGATTCTCGCCTTCCGTTCAATCGGCTTTTGCGAAATTTTTCATGAGAAGGACGGCACGGCCCACGCGCATCCGTTCAAGCCCGGATGTCGGATTTCGACCGCAGGCGCTAAGACATCTCGAAGTTCGAAACCAACTCAACAGGCGTTTCGAACGCGGACTCGAAGCCAAGGTCGCCACAATGCTGACACGCATTCTCGAACCCGAAGTGATGGACACCGCCGAAGACGCTCGCGATTACGACGCCATGGATCACGGGCAGGTCAATCGCGTGTTCGTCGACGATTTTTTGCGACTCGGCGAGTGCACGTCCGCTCTCGACGTCGGCACGGGGACGGCGCAGATCCCGATCGAATTGTGCCGACAGCATGCACGGATCGTTGTCGAGGCGATCGATGCGTCGTCCGCGATGATCGAACTGGCCCGTCAAAATGTCGTGCGCGCCCAGTTGACCGAGCGGATCGCCCTGCGCCGGGTTGACGCCAAGCAACTCCCCTACGCGGACGGAACCTGGCCAGCGACCCTTTCCAACAGCATCATCCATCACATTCCCGAACCCCGCGGCGTGTTGGCCGAGATGGCCCGCGTAACGGCGGCGCACGGCATCCTCTTCGTTCGCGATCTCCTCCGCCCCGCCAACGACGAAGACGTCCATGCGCTCGTCAAGCGCTATGCCGCCGACTGCAACGCTCACCAACGAAAGCTGTTCGACGATTCCCTTCGGGCCGCCCTCTCGCTCGCGGAGATCCGCGCGTTGATCGCCGACATCGGCTGCGATCCCGAATCCGTGCGCCAAACCTCGGACCGGCACTGGACATGGATCCGAGCCACCGCATAGTGCGTCGTCCAAGCAAAATTGTCTGGTTCTGAGGCCTGGAAGCCCGACGCGTCAGCGAGGGATGCCGTGTCAACCGTCGCAAACCCATCTGGCTACATCTGGACGACGCACCAGAATCCCCAGCGGAACGCCCCCAATTCAGTCAACACCCGCCTGGACCTCTCCGCACGGAGATGCTATCATGAACAAATAGCCACTTCCGGCGCCGCCGTTCGGCTGCGCCATCTCTTATGCGGAGCGTTTCCATGTCGCAAGTTCTCGAACACGAAGCCCCGTCGACCGAATCTCCCTCGCCGCGCGACGCGCGCGGCCGTTTCGCCTCGGGGAATCGAGGCGGCCCCGGCAATCCGTTCGGCCGACGTTTGGCCGCCATGCGCGAGGCGGTGCAGCGGGCGGTGACGGTCGAAGACATCGAACAACTCATGCAGGTATTGCTCGCCAAAGCCCTTACCGGGGATTTGGCGGCCGCGAAGTTGGTGCTCCAATATGCCGTGGGCAAACCGAAGCCCGTTGCGGAACCCGACCGTGTCGAGGCCGACGCATGGGAATTGAACGAGCAATCGTGGGTGCCGGTGAAGACATGTAATGAACTCATGACCGGCATCCCCACGGAAATCGCCAACGTGATGCTCGACGCCACCGCCGCGGCCCGGACCGAAACCCTCGGCGCCGCCCTGACCGATCCGCAAGCCGCCGCCGCCCTGTTCGCGAGCCATGATGAGGACGACGACGACCGCCCGTTGACGCCCGAGGAAATCGCCGAAGCGAAGCGGGAATGGATCGAAGCGAACGAGCGCGTGGCCCGTATGAACCCCGCCGACCGACCGTCATTCACCGCGACAAACGGTGACGAGTCGCAACCGCGCCCCACGTCGGCGACCTGCGGGCGCCGGTGACCGCGAACGACCGGCCGTCAATCACCGCGTCA
>JBAXFO010000315.1:0-5970 GCA_037139885.1 Planctomycetota bacterium | reverse complement strand
CACCTTGATCGCATCGCGAATGCCCGCCAGCGCCAGCTTCAGCGTCAACTTCGCCCGCGCCCGATGCAGCGCCGTCTCCTTGCCCGCGTCTTCGACAAACTCGATAAACTCCTTGGCAAGCCCGACGCTATCGAACCGGCCCTTCGCCAACCCCGTGAGCAGACGATTGCGAAACCGCCACAACTCCGGATCCGCCAGATGCCGGGCCTGCCCCGGACTGCCTTCCGCAAGACGCACGAGCCGCGGGATGAGCGAACGGTCGGGGAGTTCGTCTTTCTCGAGAATCGTCGCCACCAGATCCGCCGGCAACGGGGCGAACCGTATGGCTTGACAACGCGAGCGAATCGTCGGCAACTGCCGCTCCAGGCTCGTGCCGATGAGAATAAACGCCGAACGCGGCGGCGGTTCTTCGAGCGTCTTCAAAAAACAGTTGGCCGCTTCGTCGTTGAGATCGTCGGCGTCGTCGAGGATGGCCACCTTCCCATGCTGGCGGGCCGACTTCAGACCAAAGTTTGAGCACAACGTCCGCATGAGCTCGATCGGAATGACGTTCGCATCCTCCGCCTTACCGACCAGAAAGAGATCGGGATGCGTGTTCGCGTCGACGAGATAGCAGGCCGGGCACATGCCGCAGGCTGTGAGAGTCGGCTCGGCCGGCGGGTTTTCGCAGAGGAGGGCCTTGGCGAGTTCGAGCGCGAAACGGCGTTTGCCGATGCCGGGCGGGCCGACGAACAAATACGCATGCGCCAGTCGGCCACGCTGATGGATGCCGCGGAACGCCTCGATCCAGGCGTCATGTCCGATGATGTTCGACCACGACATACAAATTCTTCAAGCCCTGGGATGAGGCGCTCCGAATCCCAGGGAGAGGATTGCGTGTAAAAAAGTCATCCCCTGGGATGCGGAGCGCCTCATCCCAGGGCTTGGCGGCTCACTTCAAAAACGGCGCGATCGAGCGCATCATTTCGCCGTGAATCTCTTCGACTCGCCCCGTCGCATCGATCACGCGAACGCGCTGCGGCAACCGCGCCGCTTCATGCAAGAACCCCTGGCGAACGCGCGCGAAATAATCGTCCCCACGCGTCTCCAGCCGATCGCGTCCCTTACGGCGTTTGCTCGCGATCTCCAGCGGCAGATCGAGGATGAACGTCATGTCGGGTTCGAGCCCGCCCGTCGCGAACTCCCCGATCCGCCAGAGGGCGTCGACATCGAGCCCCCCCGCATGCCCTTGATAGACGACATTGGCGAGCAGATAACGATCCGACACGACCGCCTTGCCCGCCGCCAACGCTGGACGGATGACCTCCGCGACCAGTTGGGCCCGGCTCGCCATGAACAGCAACGCCTCGCACGGCATCGCGATGTTGTCCTTGCTGCCCAGAAGGATTTCGCGCAGCTCCTGGCCAACTTGCGTGCCGCCGGGATCGACGCACTGCACCACATCCCAACCGCCGCGGACCAGCGCTTCGGCGAGCAATCGGCACTGCGTCGATTTGCCGACGCCATCGATGCCGTCGAGAGAAATGAAGGGGGCTTTCATCGTCAACAACGTCCGCCGTTGGGAGGAACTACGCGGGCATTGTATGTGTGCCTCGCCCTTTTTCCTTGCAATTCCTCATTCGCTCGCCGACCATAATCAACACCAAAAACCCCAGGAGACCTCCTCGTGAAACGCCTCGCATTGCTCACCCTCGCGCTCACCGCCGCCACGCTCGCGGCCCGCGATGAAGTCCCTTCCAAAGACAACACCCCGCCCCCCGGCTACCGCGCCTTGTTCAACGGCAAGGACCTCACCGGCTGGCAGGGCATGATCGCCGTCAACAAACGTGCGAAGCTCTCCGAAGAGGATCGCGCCAAGGAACAAAAAGCCGCCAACGACAAAATCTTGCCGCACTGGAAGGTCGAAGACGGCGTCATCGTCTACGACGGCAAGGGCAGCAACCTGCAAACGATCGAAGATTTCGGCGACATCGACTTCCTCTGCGACTGGAAGATCGGCGCCGGCGGCGATAGCGGCATCTACCTCCGCGGCAATCCTCAGGTGCAAATCTGGGATCCCGCGAAGTGGAAGAACGTCGGCTCCGGCGGACTTTTCAACAACGCCAAGAACCCGAAAGATCCGCTCGTCAACGCCGACAATCCCATCGGCGCATGGAACAAATTCCACATCACCATGGTGGGCGACAAGGTCACCGTGAAACTCAACGGCAAAGTCGTCGTCGACAACACCGTTTTGGAAAACTACTGGGACCGCAAGAGCCCCCTGCCCGACCGCGGCCCGATCGAACTGCAACACCACGGCGACAAGCTTTGGTTCAAGAACATTTATGTGAAGGAAAAGAAATAACGGCAACGAAATGGTTCGCGGTTCTCCGCAGGAGAACGCTGCCGCGACGCCTCATACAGTGGCGGCGTTCGGGCGACATGCCGCCAGGACGCGTCCCTGAGACGGCGTCACGGCAGCGCTCTCCTGCGGAGAGCCGCGAACGCATTTCTTTCGCTATCCGGAACAGCCTGCCCATTTTGCCGCGTAAAGATCGTTGCGATCATCGAAATCGTTCATGTCCTTTCCTCCGGCACACGATGAAAAGAAGGTACACTTTATCCTTCTTCGAGGTGGCCGATGCGGAACCGGTCGAACGCTTGCCTGGGGCTGCTCGTCGTGACGTCGCTTTTCGCTTCCGCGGCCGTCCAAGCTTCGGGGCCGACGATCTTCGGCGCCAAGAAACAAGAGCAAGCCGTGACGATTCCGCTGCAGAGCGTCAACGCGACCCAGCGTGAAGCGGTCCGGCAGATCCTCGAAAAGCCGACCCTGTCGGCGCGCAGCCAGGCCGAAACATTCCCCGCCAAGGTCGACGCTTACCGCTATTTCCTGGACCACCCCGAACGCGCCGTCACCGCCTGGCGCCGACTCCAGGCGAAGTGCGTTTCCATCCAGGCTCACGGCAACCAGCAGTTCAGCTGGGCCGACGAAAACGGCAGCGAAGTCACCTGGCAGACCGTGCTCAGCCAACCCGATCTCCGCGTCTGGTATGCCGAAGGAAAAGTGAAGCCGGGTCCGCTGTTGCCGCTGGTGCCGGTGAAAGTCGTCGTCGTGCTGCGTTACACCGAAATCCTGCTCCCCGACGGCAAGGTCGGCCTACAACATCAAACCGACATGGCCATCCACACCGACAGCAAGACCGCCCTCGTCGTCACCAAGATGCTTGGCCCCTCCGCCCAACGCATGGCGGAGCAAGGCCTCGGCCAATTCCAGTTCTTCTTCGGCGGACTGAGCTTCTACTTGAGCCGCTACCCGGAACAAGCCGCAGCGCTGATGCGCGACGAGCAATGAGTCGCGTAGTACGCGATTTCCCGTAGGGTGGGTTGAGCCGGCAGGCGAAGCCCACCAAAAGCTCCCAAATCTCCCCCAAAATCGAACACAAAGATCGCAAGAGCCGCTACGATTTCGAAAGAAAACAGTTGCGAACCCCATTCGCCTCTTGTATAAGTAGATTGAACCTGCCAGTTTCGCCTCCTCCGAGACGCTTTGGAATTTTGTTGGGATCGTCCCGCCTATTGATCGTTATCCGCGAACTCTTTTGCTCGTGCCCCGCCGTAGTGGATTTTCCAGGGAGTGATTTCAATGGAGCAGAAATACGAAGGAAGCCCTCGGGCCGAGCTTCGGCTTCAAGGACGACGGGTGACGCGCACCGAAGTGACGCACGATTGGGGCCTGCAATTGCTGTGGGAGATTCGCCGCAACAATCAAGTCGTGGCGACGGCTCCGGCCCGGGCGGACGTCTCGTATGAGCATCCCGACATGACTCCGGGAGCGTATGAGATCGTTCTGCAAATGTGGAAGTACATCGACTATCGCAAGAACGCGCAGGGCGAGTTCATCGCCAGCCGGTTCATCGAAATTTCCAACAAGGTCAGCTACACGATTTAGTTCGGCAACGGGATCGTGAACGGGAGACCGGTTATGTTGAACGTCGGCAACGTCAATCTGCGGATGTGCGAAGGCGTGTCGCGGCGGAGCTTTTTGCAGGTCGGCGCCTCGGCCATGGCGGGGCTGTCGCTGCCCAACATGTTGCGCCTCGAAGCGAACGGCACGGTCGACGAAAGCCGACCGCGAATTCGCAATTGCATCACGCTCTTCCTCGTCGGCTCCCCCGGCCAACACGACACCTGGGACATGAAGCCCGACGCCCCTGCCGAGGTTCGCGGCAAGTTTCGCCCCATCCAGACCAACGTCTCGGGAATTCAGATCTGCGAACATTTCCCGCTGATGTCCAAGATCATGGACAAGGTCGCCCTGATCCGCAGCCTGCATCACCGCACGGGATCGACCCACGAAAACGGCCAACGCTGGATGATGACCGGGCACGATTTCAACGCCGACAGCGTGAAGCCGCACATAGGGAGCGTCATCTCCCGCGTCTTCGGCCAGCGCGGCGATCTGCCGGCCAACGTCATCCTCCCCGCAGCGATCGGCAATACCGGAGCGGGGTCGCTACACGGTCAGACCGCCGGCGATCTCGGCAGCGCTCATGAACCGTTCTTCCTCAACTCCGATCCGGCCGACGCGAATTTCCGCGTGGGCGATCTGGAAGTGCCGCAAGGGCAGAGCGGCGCTCGGTTCGATAATCGCCGTAACCTGCTCTCGCAACTCGACGAACTTCAGCGCCGCGGCGAATCGCGCAGCACCCAAGCCTACGATAGTTCGTACGACCGGGCCTTTCGCCTGCTCACGTCGCGCAGCGCTCGCGATTCGTTCGATCTCAGCAAGGAAACCGATCGGACCCGCGACCGCTATGGCCGGAATACGTTCGGGCAAAGCTGCCTGCTCGCGCGGCGCCTGGTCGAGAACAATGTCCGCTTCGTGACCGTGAACCATTTCGACACGGTCTTTGGGCAATCGTGCTGGGATATGCACGCCGACGGCGGCGGCCTGAACAATACCTATCTCGACTACGAGCGCCTGCTGTGCCCTCAGTTCGATCTCGCGTTCACGGCCCTTCTTGAAGATCTCGGCCAGCGGGGCTTGCTTCAGGAAACGGTCGTGGCGGTGCTCAGCGAATTTGGCCGTACGCCCCGGCTCAGCGCCCGCGGCGGTCGCGACCATTTCACCGGCGCCTGGACGAACTTTCTCTGCGGCGGCAACATCCGCGGCGGTCAGGTCATCGGCGCCACGGATCGCATCGGTTCGCAGCCCAGCGATTACCCCGTCGAGCCGCCGCAAGTGATCGCGTCGATCTTTCACGCCATGGGCATCAACCTCGACACCACCGCCATGCCCGGGCCCAACGAGCGTCCGGTTCGGCTCGTCGAAGCGGAACCGATTCGCATGTTGTTTTAACGGACGTTTGGGTTTTTACTCCAACGGAGTTACATCGCAAAGCCCAGGGTCGCGTCAGCGCACCCTGGGGAAACGAGAGATTGGCGTGATATCCCGAAGGGATTACATCGCCAGCGAGAGGTTAGGGCGATGTACCCCCTTCGGGGAAAACGTCGACTTACGGTTTTCTACCCAGGGTGCGCTCCGCGACCCTGGGCTGGGGGATGCAACCCCGTTAGGGTCAATACGTAATCGTTCCGGATGATTGGCTGCGATGCATGGGCCATCCTTTCTCCCCCCCTTACGAGGCGCTGGTTAGCGCCGACTTCACGAGATTCTTGACATGACGCGGATTCGTCTGCTGCTGGCTTGTGCCGCGATGACGGTTGCGTCCTCCCAATTTCTTTGGGCCGTCGAGCCGACGATTCGCAACGTCAACGTTCGCGGGCTCACGATCGAAGGCGCGACCACTCTCATCGTCGATGGCGACGATCTCGGCGAAGCTCCGAAGCTCTTTCTCCCGTTTCCCGCCAAGCAAGAACTGCACCCGAAATCGACTGCGAAACAGGCGACCTTCACGGTCACCCTGGCGGGCGATGTTATCCCCGGGTATTACCAGATGCGGCTTGCGAACGAACACGGCGTCAGTC
>JBAXFO010000314.1:0-5981 GCA_037139885.1 Planctomycetota bacterium | reverse complement strand
CTCAGGGACTGCCGATCTTCTGCGATCATCAAGATGTGATGGCGGCCCGCATGACTGGTTTCGCTCTGCTCGGAGCGGGGTCGGTTCAAGAGGCGGCGGATTTCGCCGTGCTCAGTCATGCCGCCACGCTGGCCGCGCGGATTCCCTTTCTAAATTTCTTCGACGGCTTCCGCACCTCGCATGAAGTGCAACGCATCGAACCGCCGACGCTCGCCCAGATTCGCGCGATGATCGCCGACGATCTCGTGGCCGCCCATCGCGCCCGGGCATTATCGCCCGATCATCCCGTTCTGCACGGCACCGCCCAAAATCCCGACGTCTACTTTCAAGCCCGCGAGAGCGTGAATCCCTTTTACCTGGCGACGCCGACGATCGTGCAAAACGCGATGGACGATTGGGCGCGCCTCACCGGCCGACACTATCGCCTTTTCGACTACGCCGGCGCCGCCGACGCGGAAGTCGTCGTCATCGTCATGGGTTCCGCAGCGGAGGTGACGCACGAAGCGGTCGACGCCCTGGTCGCTCGCGGCGCGAAAGTCGGCGTGCTGAAAGTGCGGCTCTATCGCCCGTTCGCCGCCGATGCGTTCCTGGCCGCGCTGCCGAAAACGGTCAAAACGCTCGTCGTGCTGGATCGCACCAAAGAGCCCGGCAGCCTCGGCGAGCCGTTGTGTCTCGACGTCCTCGCCGCGCTGAACGAGTCGGACGTGAAACCCCGGGTGATCGGCGGACGCTACGGGCTGTCGTCGAAAGAGTATACCCCGGCCATGGCGAAAGCGGTCTTTGACGAAGGCGCGAAGGTTCAGCCCAAGCGGCATTTCACCGTCGGCATCAACGACGACGTGACGCATCTCAGCCTGGCCGTCGATCCCGATTTCTCGACCGAAGATCCCAAGACTGTGCGTGCCGTTTTCTTCGGACTCGGGGCGGACGGCACGGTCGGGGCGAACAAGAACTCGATCAAAATCATCGGCGAAGAGACCGACAACTACGCTCAAGGCTACTTCGTCTACGATTCGAAGAAATCGGGCTCGACGACGACTTCGCATCTGCGCTTCGGCCCGCGCCCCATTCGGTCGAGCTATCTCATCGAGCGCGCCAATTTCGTCGCCTGCCATCAGTTCGGCTTCCTCGAACGAATCGACATGCTCAAGGTCGCCGAGCCGGGGGCGACGCTGCTCCTTAACAGTCCTTATGGCCCGGCCGAGGTCTGGGAGCATTTTCCGCGTGCCGTGCAGCGTGACATTCTCGCGAAACATTTGAAGGTTTTCGTCGTCGATGCGGTGAAGGTGGCGCATGCGACGGGAATGGGGGGCCGGATCAATACGGTCATGCAGACGTGTTTCTTCGCTCTCAGCGGCGTGCTGCCCCGGGCGGAGGCGATCGCGGCGATCAAGACGGCGATCGAGAAAACCTACGGCAAACGAGGCCGGGCCGTCGTCGAGAAGAACTGGGCGGCGGTCGATGCGTCGCTGGCTCGCCTTCATGAAGCCGCGATACCGGACGCCGTCGATTCGACGTTCGATCGCCGGCCCGCCGTCGCCGCCACGGCTCCGGAGTTCGTCCGCAAAGTGACGGCGCTGATGCTCGTCGGCGAAGGAGATCAACTGCCCGTCAGCGCCCTCCCCTGCGACGGCGCCTGGCCGACCGGCACGACCCAATGGGAGAAACGCAACATCGCCGAGGAGATCCCGGTCTGGGACGAATCGATCTGCATTCAGTGCGGCAAGTGCGTTCTGGTTTGTCCCCATGCGGTCATCCGCGGCAAGATCGTTCCCCCCTCGGCCTTGGCCGGCGCCCCCTCGGGCTTCCTTTCCGCTCCCGCCCGCTGGCCCGATCGCAAGAACGAACTCTTCACGCTTCAAGTCGCGCCGGAAGATTGCACCGGTTGCCGACTCTGCGTCGAAGTCTGCCCCGTGAAAAACAAAAGCGAATCGCGGCTCAAAGCGATCAACATGGCCCCGCAGCCGCCCCTCCGCGAGGCTCAGGCCAAGAACTGGGACTTCTTCTTAAACCTGCCGAACCCCGACCGGGCTCATCTGCGCCCCGAAAGCGTCAAGGACGTGCAACTCTTCGAGCCCCTGTTCGAATTCTCAGGAGCATGCGCCGGCTGCGGCGAAACACCGTACATCAAGCTTTTGACGCAGCTTTACGGCGACCGCCTTTTCATCGCCAACGCCACCGGCTGTTCCTCGATCTACGGCGGCAACCTGCCCACGACCCCGTACACGAAGAACGCCCAGGGACGCGGCCCCGCCTGGTCGAACTCGCTCTTCGAAGACAACGCCGAATTCGGCCTCGGCATGCGGCTCGCGATCGACAAACAAGCCGACTTCGCCCGCGAACTCGTGCAGCGTATGGCCGGGACTCTCGGCGGCGATCTGCCCCAAGCCCTGCTCGCGGCCGACCAGCACGACGAAGCGGGCGTCAACGCCCAGCGCGAGCGCGTCGCGGAGCTGCAACGCCGGCTTGCGGGACGAAGCGACGTCGATTCGCGCAACCTCAGCGCCGTCGCCGAAACGCTGGTGCGCAAAAGCGTCTGGATCGTCGGCGGCGACGGTTGGGCTTACGACATCGGCTATGGCGGGCTCGACCATGTTCTCGCGTCCGGCGAAAACGTCAACCTTCTCGTCCTCGATACCGAGGTCTATTCGAACACCGGCGGGCAGATGTCGAAATCGACGCCGCGCGCCGCCGTGGCGAAATTCGCGGCCGGCGGCAAGAAGCTGGCCAAGAAAGACCTGGCGTTGGCGGCCATGCTTTACGGCCACGTCTACGTCGCCCGCGTCGCCATGGGGGCCAGCGACACGCAAACGCTTCAGGCCTTCCGCGAGGCCGAGGCTCATCCGGGGCCGTCGCTCATCCTCGCTTACAGCCACTGCATCGCCCACGGTTTCGATCTGGCTCACGGCATGGATCAACAGAAAGCCGCCGTCCTCTCGGGGAGTTGGCCGCTGCTGCGCTATAACCCCGCTCTCGTCAAACTCGGCAAAAGCCCTCTCGTCCTCGACTCCAAGGCCGCAAGCATTCCCCTCCGAGATTATCTGTACAACGCAACACGCTACACGATGCTCGCCCAGGCTCATCCCGAGGAAGCCAAAGCCCTCTTCGAACTCGCCCAAGGCGACGTTCGCGAACGTTGGCGGCTTTACGAACAACTGGCCCACACCCTGGCTCCCGTCGCGAGCGGCCCAGCCGATTCCCCCCGAGGTGCGTCATGACCGATCTGTCGACAAACTATCTTGGCATGACTTTAAAAAACCCGCTCGTGTGCTCGGCGTCGCCCTTGTGCGCGAATCTCGAAAACCTCGCGATGATGCAGGAAAGCGGCGCGGCCGCGGTCGTCTTGCATTCGCTCTTCGAAGAGCAGATCGACCTCGAAGGAGCCGATCTCGATCGCTTTCTCGATGTCGGCACGGAGTCTTTCCCCGAGGCGACCAGCCATCTCCCCGACATGGCCGACTACAACCTCGGCGTCGAAGGCTATCTCGAATTCCTCCGCGAGGCCAAGTCTCTCCTCAAGATCCCCGTCATCGCCAGCTTGAACGGCCACACCGCTGGCGGCTGGCTGAAATTCGCCCGCGAAATGGAAGCCGCCGGCGCCGACGCCCTCGAACTCAACGTCGACTTCCTCCCCACCGATCCCACGCGCGACTCGCTCTCGATCGAAAGCGAACTTGTCGATCTGGTCAGAGCCCTCCGCGCCGAAATCGCGATCCCCTTCGCCGTCAAACTTTCCCCTTTCATCACGGCGCCCATCGCGTTCACATCCCGGCTCGTCGAGGCGGGCGCGAATGGGCTCGTTCTTTTCAATCGCTTTTATCAACCCGACTTCGATCTCGAACATCTCAATGTCGTTCCGACGTTGCGGCTCAGCACCCCTCAAGAGTTGCAACTGCGTCTGCACTGGACCGCGATTCTCTTCGGGCAGGTCCACGCGGACATCGCCGTCACCGGCGGCGTGCATTCGGGGCTCGATGTCTTGAAAGTGATGATGGCCGGCGGCCGCGTCGCCATGACGACATCGTCGCTCTATAAATTCGGCATCGAACATCTCGCCGACATCCTCAACGAAATGACCGCCTGGCTCCATGCCCACGAGTACGAGTCGATTCGGCAGATGCAAGGCAGCATGAGCATGCGCCGGGTCGCCCATCCCGATCGCTTCGTTCGCGTCAATTACCTAAAAATGCTGCGTTCGTACGCCCTGCGAACTTGAACGATACCGCCCGAACCGAACGAGAGGCGTTCCATGTCGTCGGCGCCCGAATCCTCGTGGATACGCGATCTTTCCGCTGCCGCGGCTTTTCCCGTCGCCGTGGCCGAAGTCGAGGTCCTGCAAACGCACATCTCCGCCGTCTTTCTCGGCGGGAACATCGCCTACAAAGTCAAGAAACCCGTCGACCTCGGCTTTCTCGATTTCACCACGCTCGAACGCCGTCGCCATTTCTGCATGGAAGAAGTCCGCCTCAATCGCCGCCTGGCTCCGCACGTTTACCTGGGAGTCGTCCCCATTGCCCAAACCTCGGCCGGGCTGCGCTTCGAGGCGGATGGCCCGGTCGTGGATTGGGCCGTCAAGATGACGCGCCTGTCGCCCGACGACGATCTCGAACATCGCCTCGAACGCGCCGCGATCGATCCGCCTCAGATCCGCTCTCTGGCGCAGCGCATCGCAACGTTTCATCGGAGCATGCCTTCCAGCGACGCCATCGCAGCTCAGGCCCGTTGGAATGTGGTCGCCGAGAATGTGCTCGCGAACATCGCCGCGGCCCAAAATCACGTCGGCCAGACCGTGAGCGCGCCGGTTCTCGATCGCCTGACGCGTTTGACCCGGCAGGTGCTCGACCGACTCCGGCCTTTGATCGAACGTCGCGCCGCGGCGGGCGTCCCGCGCGACACGCATGGCGATCTCCGCGTCGATCACGTCTACCATTTCCCCGATTCCCCGCCGCCGAACGATTGGTGCATTCTCGATTGCATCGAGTTCAACGAACGCTTTCGCTTCGCCGACCCCGTCGCGGACAGTGCGTTTCTCGTGATGGACCTGGCGTTTCATGGCCGTTGGGATTTGGCGCGATCGTTCGCGGACGAATACCTCCGGGCCGCCAACGACGCCGAAGGACGCGCCCTGCTGCCGCTTTATGCGTCGTATCGCGCCGCCGTCCGCGGCAAAGTCGAAGCCATCCTGCAAGACGAGACCGAAGTCCCCAACGTGGAGCGAACCGCCGCCCTCCAGCGCAGCAAGGCCCACTGGCTGGCGTCGCTCTGCTGGCTGGAATCCGCTCCCACGCGGCCGCAAATCGTCATGATCGGCGGCTTGCCCGGATCGGGTAAAACGACCCTGGCTCAAAACCTCGCCCGACGCATCGGCGCCGAACTCGTGCGATCCGATGTCGTTCGTAAAGAACTCGCCGGCGTGACCGTCGCCGCTTCCCAGGCCGCGCCTTTTGGAGAAGGCATCTACACAGAAGCATGGAATCAGAAAACCATCGCGGAGCTGGAACGCCGCGTTGAGAAGATTCTTTGGACGGGCGCTCCGGCGATCGTCGACGCCAGCTTCCGCCGGGATGCCGATCGCCGCCGCATGGAATCCTGCGCCCGCCGCTGGGGCGTCCCGATCGTGTTCTTCCATTGCGTCGTCGCCGCCGAAGTGGCCCAAACGCGCCTCGCCAATCGCCACGGCGACGCCTCCGACGCGACCGCTTCGATTTACGCGGACACCGCCCGGCTCTGGGAACCCTTGAGTCCGCCCATCGACCGCGTGACGCACCGGATGAATACGAATGTCGAAGTCGCGATCGTGATGGAAGACGCGATCAAAAAATTGGCGGAGGCTCTTTGAGCGATACGAAATGAACGAGTGCGTCGTCCAGCCCGAAGTTTCGGGCGCTATCGTAGCAGGTAGCCCGACGCGTTAGCGAGGGTTGACCCCTCGCTGACGCGTCGGGCTTCCAGGGATGGCCTCAGAACCCGAAAATTTAGCT
>JBAXFO010000313.1:0-5993 GCA_037139885.1 Planctomycetota bacterium | reverse complement strand
GCGGAATGTCTTCCGCGATTCGGGTTTCGAAGCCATCGAGCATTCGCATCGCGGCGAGATTGAAGTGAGCCTGTCGCTGCGTCCCACAGCCGACACGATCTCGCGGCTGAGCCTGCGCGATCGCGTCGCCACGGTCGCGTCGCTGCGTCCTTTTTTTCAGCCCAACGCTGTCGCCGTCGTGGGAGCGTCGCGCAATCCCGATAACATCGGCCACAAGATTCTGCGAGGTTTGCTCGAGGCTCATTTTCCCGGACCGATTTACCCCATCAATCCCAAGGCTGACGAGATTCTCGGGCGGAAGGCCTATGCGTCGCTGCGCGATGTTCCCGCGCCGGTCGATATGGCGATCATGGCGGTGCCGCCGCGGGGGATTTTGGCCGCCGTCGATGACGCCGCCGTCGCGAAAGTGCGGGCGCTGGTCGTCATCACCGCCGGCTTCGCGGAAGTGCGCGATCCCGACGGACACGACTTGCAAGGCCAACTCACCGACAAGGTTCGCGGCCACGGCATGCGCATGATCGGCCCCAATTGCCTGGGGGCGCTCAACACCGATCCCGAGCGACCGCTCAACGCGTCGTTCTCGCCGATCTTCCCCCCCGCGGGACGCATCGCGATGTCGTCGCAGAGCGGGGCGTTGGGCCTTGCCGTGCTGGCGGCTGCGGAGAGATCGCATCTCGGGTTGTCGACGTTCGTCAGCATCGGCAACAAGGCCGATGTCTCCAGCAACGACCTGCTGCAATATTGGGAGGAAGATCCGCTTACGGAAGTGATCTTGCTCTACCTCGAATCGTTCGGCAATCCGCAGCGCTTCGCTCATATTGCCGGGCGCGTCAGCCGTAAGAAGCCGATTCTCGCCATCAAGGCGGGCCGCGGCAGCGCGGGAGCTCGGGCCGCCAGCTCGCATACCGCGGCCCTGGCGAGCAAAGAAGTCGCCGTCGACGCTCTCTTTCGCCAGACCGGCGTCATTCGGCTGGAGACGCTCGAAGAGATGTTCGATTTGGCGAGCGCCCTCGCGAATCAACCGCTGCCGCTCGGCAAACGCGTGGCCATCCTCACCAACGCCGGCGGCCCCGGCATCCTTTGCGCGGACATGTGCGAGGCGTCCGGGCTCAGCCTTCCCGTCCTTTCGGCCAAGACGCAGGCCGACTTGCAAGCGTTTCTTCCCGCGACCGCCAGCGTCGGCAATCCCGTCGACATGGTCGCCTCGGCTCCCCCTGCGCAGTATCGGCAAGCGGTCGAGGCGCTCATGGCGAGCTCCGACATCGACGCCCTCATCGTCATCTATATCCCCGTCGGCTTTGCCGCCAATCAGGCTTACTTCGACGCCATCCGCGACGGCATCGTCGCCGCTCGGGCCCAGGGAGCCGGCATGACGGTCCTCGGTTGCTGGATGTCGTCGAACGACAGCCCGTTCCATGCGGGCGCCGAACGCATTCCTTCGTACTCATTTCCCGAAGCTCCCGCCCGCGTCTTGGGCCGCATGGCCGAATATGCCGTCTGGAGAAATCGTCCCGATCCGTTCACTCCCGAGCTCGACGGCCTCCGCATCGACGAGGCACGCCGGCTCTGCGACCGCATCGTCGCCGCCCATGGCCCCGGCTGGATCACGCTCCCCGAATGCTTCGAATTGCTCGCCATGTTCGGCCTGCCCGTCGCCCCTCACGGACTCGCACGCTCGGCCGACGACGCGGTCGCATGGGCCGGGAAGCTCGGCTATCCCGTAGTCCTCAAACTCTCGCCGCGCCAGCTCGTTCACAAGACGGAACTTGGCGGCGTTCGCCTCAACCTCGCCGACGCGGACGCCGTGCGCGACGCCTACGCCGCCATGACCGCCGCCTGGGCCAAGCACGCTCCGGGTCAACCGCTCGACGGCATCCTCGTGCAATCCATGATCAAGGGAGGCGTCGAAGTCATGTCGGGTATGACGCGCGATCCGCTCTTCGGTCCGCTCCTCGCGTTCGGTCTGGGGGGCGTCATGGTCGAAGCTCTCGGCGACGTCTGCTTCCGCGTCGCCCCGCTCACCATCGCCGACGCCCGCGAAATGCTCCGCGCGCCCAAAAGCTCCTCGCTTCTACGCGGCTTTCGCGGCAATCCTCCGTGCGACCTCGCCGCCCTGCAAGACGCCCTCTTGCGCCTCGCCCGCCTCGCGGACGAACTCCCCAAAGTTCAAGAACTCGACCTCAATCCCATATTGGCGTTCGCCGAAGGCCAGGGCTGCTTCCTCATCGACGCCCGCATCCGGCTCGGCTGACCGGTTCTCGTGGCGTCGTGTTTATGAATGTGTCGCTCTCGTGCTGTGGCGATCATCATCGATCAAGGAGCCTCGAATCGTGTGCCTCGGCATCCCCGGAAAAGTCATCGAAACCTATCAAGAAAACGACCTCCTCATGGCCAAGGTCGATTTCGGCGGCGTCCGCAAGCGCGTCTGCCTGGCTTACGTTCCCGACGCTGTCGTTGGCGAATACGTCATTGTCCATGTCGGCTTCGCTCTTCAAAAGCTCGACGAGGCCGAAGCCCAGCGCGTCTTCGCTTTCCTCGCGGCCGCCGACAGTCTCGACGAATTGCAGGTCCCCTCGCCATGAAATACGTCGATGAATATCGCGATGGCCCGGCCGCTCGCAAACTCGTCGACGCCATCGCCGCCGCCGCCACGCGTCCGTGGACCATCATGGAGGTTTGCGGCGGCCAGACGCATGCCATCGTCCGCTACGGACTCGACCGCATGCTGCCTGCAACGATCGAACTGGTTCACGGACCCGGCTGCCCCGTGTGCGTCACCGCGCTGGAAGCGATCGATAAAGCGCATACGCTTGCCGCCCGGCCCGACGTGATTTTTTGTTCGTTCGGCGACATGCTCCGCGTCCCCGGCTCGCAAGGCGATCTACTGCAACTCAAAGCGCAAGGCGCCGATGTCCGGGTCGTCTATTCGCCTCTCGATGCGGTCCACCTGGCCGCCGCCCATCCGCAACGGCAGGTTATCTTCTTTGCGATCGGCTTCGAAACCACCGCTCCCGCCAACGCCATGGCGGTGGCGCAGGCGCAGCGTCGCGGGTTGACGAACTTCAGCGTGCTCGTTTCTCATGTGCTCGTGCCGCCGGCGATCGCCGCCATTCTCGGCTCGCCCGACAATCGCGTTCAAGGCTTCCTCGGCCCGGGCCACGTTTGCACCGTCATGGGGACGAACGAATACGAAGCGCTCGCACGTTCGTTCGGCGTTCCCATCGTCATCGCTGGCTTCGAACCGGTCGATATGCTCGAAGGCATCCTTCGCGTGGTGCGCCAACTCGAAGCTGGCCGCGCCGAGGTGGAGAACGCGTACAGCCGTGCCGTGCGCCCCGAAGGCAGTCCGCCCGCCAAAGCCCTCATCGACTCCGTCTTCGAAGTCTGCGATCGCCCCTGGCGCGGCATCGGGACGATTCCGGAAAGCGGCTACCGACTCCGCGAATCCTATCGCGACTACGACGCCGAGCGCCGCTTCGACCTCGGCCATCTGCACACCGAAGAATCGTCCCTCTGCATCAGCGGCGCCATCCTCCGCGGGCTCAAGAAGCCGCACGAATGCCCCGCTTTCGGCAAGCAATGCACGCCGCAGAATCCTCTCGGGGCGACTATGGTCTCGTCCGAAGGGGCGTGCGCCGCGTATGCCCTCTATGGGCGTCATCTTGAGGTTTCGTCCCCAAATGCGCTTTTGCGCCGATGAATGACAGGAGTTCGCATGGCCCCCCTCGCCGACTCTTTCGGCGCTTGCCCGGTCCCCAAATCGCGCTATGACCACATCACGCTCGGTCACGGCAGCGGCGGGCGCTTGTCGGCCGATCTCCTGCGAAGCATCTTCCTCCCAGCCTTCGATAGTTCGGTTCTTGCCTCCCTCGAAGATCAAGCGACGCTCCCGTTCGATGTCCGCGGCGGCCGTCTCGCCTTCACGACGGACGCCTTCGTCGTTCGCCCGCTCTTCTTCCCCGGCGGCGATATCGGGCGACTCGCCGTTTGCGGCACTGTCAACGACCTCGCCGTCGGCGGGGTCAGGCCCCTCTTCCTGTCCGCGGCTTTCATCCTGGAAGAAGGCCTGCCTCTTGCAGATCTCGAACGCATCGTCCGCTCGATGCGGCAGTCGTGCGCCGAGGCGGGCGTCGAACTCGTCGCTGGCGACACCAAGGTCGTCGATCGCGGCAAGGGGGACAAGGTTTTCATCGCCACCTCCGGGATCGGCATTGTTCCCGAGGGGCGAAATCTCTCGATCCACGCCGCCCAGCCCGGCGATCGCATTCTCGTCTCGGGAACCCTCGGCGATCACGGCGTCGCGATTATGTCGGTCCGCGAGGGACTCGAATTCGAAACGGTCCTCGAAAGCGATTGCGCTCCGCTCGCCGACCTCACGCGCGTCATGCTCGAGGCCTGTCCCGCCATCCGCTGCATGCGCGATCCCACGCGCGGCGGCCTCTCGAGCGCCCTCAACGAACTGGCCGTCGGTTCGAATGTCGGCGTCGAACTCGACGAGAACGCGACGCCCATCCGCGACGAAGTGCGTGCCGCGTGCGAGATGCTCGGGCTCGATCCCTACTATGTCGCCAATGAAGGCAAGCTTATCGCCGTGGTCCCCGCCGCGGACGCCGACGGTCTCTTGACCGCCATGCGCGGCCATCCCCTCGGACGCAGCGCCGCGGCGATCGGAACCGTCGTGAGCGATCATCCCGGCATGGTGATCGCCAACTCGCCCATCGGCGGGCGTCGCGTCGTTATGATGATCGCGGGCGAACAATTGCCGCGCATCTGTTAAACCGCCCCAGCTCCCGCAGGATGAAATGCACGAACTCTCCATCGCCATCAGTCTGCTCGATGTCGCCTACGACGAAGCGGTGCGTCGCGGCGTCACCGTGCTGGCCATCCACCTGCGGTTGGGCCCTCTTGCGGGAGTCGTCAAGGAAGCTCTCGTGAATGCATACGACATCGCGCGTGCGGAGTCGCCCTTGGCGGAGGCGCGACTGGTCATCGAAGAGATCCCGATTCGAGGCCGCTGCGCGGTATGCCAACGCGAACAGCCAGCCGTCGCCGTACACGATTTGCGCTGCGCCGCATGCGGCACGCCGATGCCGGACATTGTGTCGGGCCGGGAACTCGAAGTCTTCGCCCTGGAAACGCCATGAACCCGCCGACCCGACTGGTTGAAGTTCGCCAACGCGTCCTCAAGCACAACGACGTTGTGGCTCGCGAGCTGCGGAGCCGTTTTCAGGAAGCGGGCGTTATGGTCGTGAGCCTCGTCTCCAGCCCCGGCGCGGGCAAGACGGCGTTTCTCGAAAAGGTTCTCGGCATGCTTCGTGCGCAATATCGCGTCGCCGCCATCGTCGGCGATCTCGCCACGGACAACGACGCCCGTCGCCTCGCCCGCGCCCAGGTCCCCACGCGTCAAATCGTCACCGGCGCGGTCTGCCATCTCGAAGCCCAAATGGTCGCCGGCGCTCTCGAAGGTTGGCCGCTCGCCGAGCTCGATTTTCTGTTCATCGAAAACGTGGGCAATCTCGTCTGCCCTGCGAGCTATGACCTCGGCGAAGCGCTGCGGCTCGTCCTGCTGTCGGTCACCGAAGGAGAAGACAAGCCGCTCAAATATCCCACGATCTTCAACACCGCCGACATCGCCCTCGTCACCAAGATCGACCTCGCCGCCGCCGTCGACTTCGACCGCCCCGCCGCCCTGCGCAACATCCAGGCCGTCCGCCCCGGCATGCCCGTCTTCGAGGTCTCCGCCAAGACCGGCGCCGGCCTCTCCGACTGGCTCGAAGACCTCCAGCGCCGTAAATCGAATGGGCGCCGGCAGGATGAACTTGGCGAATAGAGACTTTGCCCGTTTGCCGTTCTCATCCCGCACGATCCTGGTCCGCTGCGGGGCAAATAGAATGAACGCCACCCCAACGCGTGGCCAACGTCAGACGCCAAACGCGGGTTGAACTTCCTTCTTGTCGAGAACCGATCATGGCCGTTCTCTCTTCCCCGATCGC
>JBAXFO010000312.1:0-5996 GCA_037139885.1 Planctomycetota bacterium | reverse complement strand
CGTTCATGCCGACGGACGAGCCGTTCATGAAGCTCAAAGACCAGCCCGAACGCAAGGGGCCGATCGCGCAGATGGCGTGCATGACGCTTTCGGGAACGGTGTTTTTGAAGACGCCGACGGAATCGGTCACGCTGCCGGCGCCGCCGAGTCCGAACCTCGCGCTCTGGGATAGCCGTACGAAGAAGCTGCAAATCTTGACGCAACCGCCGCCCCCCTGGCTCGACGCCAAAGCCGTGACTCCGCCGGAATTCGCCAAGGTTCGCACCGAGCTCAACAGCGCTTTCACGGGCAAGGCCGTCGATGTCGCCATGGCGGAGTTGCTGAAGTCGAACGACCTGCTGACGCGCCGCACCGCGGTGCGTTGCCTGGGGGCCATGGACGATCTGCCGGGCCTGTTCGACATGCTGACGCAGGACAAGAAGGAGCAGCGGGACGCCGCGGTCGAAACGTTGCGGGCCTGGGTCGCCCTGTCGCGCGACAACGATTATCTGCTTTACGATCTCGCCAACCAACGTCTGAAAGCCAACGAGGCCGAGGTCTTCATGACGCTGCTCCATGGCTTTTCGCCGGCGTCGCTGTCGCGGCCGGAAACGTATGAGCTGCTGATCGAACATCTGCGCCACAAACAACAGCCGATCCGCGAATTGGCCGCGTGGAATCTTTACCACATGGTCCCCGCCGCCAAGAATATTCCTTATGACGCCGCCGACGCGACGATGCGCGAGAAGGCGTACCAGATGTGGCTCAAGCTCATTCCTCCCGGCAAGCTGCCGCCGACGCCGAAGATGAAGAGCAGCGTCGATGCGCCGGCGCCGTTTTTTGGACGCGAGGCGGAGAGGTTGTCGTTCCGGGCTCGTAGCGAAGACAAGGACTTAAGACGAGGTTGCAGCGAGAGATTTCAGGCGATGTGATCGATTGGCCGGTTTACTTCGAGCTGCGTGCGTCGAGCCATTTTTGGAAGGAGGATTGGCTCTCGCCGGAAGACTGCCCTGCCAAAAGGTTCGCCACGCGGATGTCTTCATCGACATTCGGCCAATGGATGCCGCGCCCGCCTCCGAGCAAACGCCATACGGCACGTTCCGCCGCGTTGGCGTGCGCCAAACGGGGATACCAGGCGAGAGGCGCAGCGATCGTACGGCCATCGCCTAATTCGACGGTGAGCGTGTCCTCGCTCACTTCGACATGCACGGCCAGCGCTTCGCGAGTTTCAACCGTGGAAGAACTCATTCCAACTCTCCAATAACTGCACTCGGTGTTGTTCGACTAAATTCTGGATTTTGTTGATCTCTTTTCGACTAAACCCATCGCTCCGTTCAAGACGAACCGAATCGAGCCAAAACTTCGCCTCGCCGCCATCACGTTCGACGTGGACGTGCCGCGGTTCAAATGCATCTTAGGGAAAACCGGCGCCGTGTCGCCCGTATAACAAGATTTTCGGTTGCGCCGCCGTGAATGAGTTCGCGGCTCTCCGCAGGAGAGCGTTGCCAAGTTCCCGCGTCGGACGTGCGCAGACAAGTGGGAACCCGTCAGCGCTCTCCTGCGGAGAGCCGCGAACGCGCGAATCCCTCACGTCGCCCAGCCGCCCGACCGCGGCGCCGAAGATTTTCCGAGATTTTTCGCATTTCCCTTGGTAGTCTCAGGCCGGCATTTGCATACAGAGATAGACGGGCCGCGCTTGTCGGCGATTTGCGTTTGCAGGAGACTGTCATGTCGGATCCGCGTGGTATTACGGTGTCGACTCCGCTGGGGGCGGATGCCCTGTTTCTCACCAGCTTTCGAGGCCGTGAGGGGATTTCCCAGCTCTTTCACTTCCAGCTCGAACTGGCGGCCGAGAATCGACAGGTCGTCGCTTTCGACAAGCTCATTGGTCAGAAGATCACGTTTTCGATCGTCCTGCCCGACAGTTCGACGAAGCGCTTTTGGAGCGGCATCTGTAGCTCGCTCGCTCAGGATGGGCGGGACAGCACGTTCACGAACTATCGCATGGAAGTGGTGCCGCAATTTTGGCTGCTGACGCGGCGGGCTCAGTGCCGCATCTTCCAGCATCAAACCGTGCCCGACATTTTGAAAGCGGTTCTGGCGGGGCTGGATGTGAAGATGGAGTTGCAGGGAACGTTCGAGCCGCGCGATTATTGCGTGCAGTATCGCGAATCGGATTTCGATTTCGCGTCGCGGCTGATGGAAGAAGAGGGCATCTATTACTTCTTCAAGCACAGCGACGGCGGCCATCAACTGGTTCTCGGGAATTCTCCGCAATCGCATGCCGCGGTGACGTTCTCCGAGAAGGCGATCTACGAAGAGCTCGAAGGAGGCAATCGTCCCGACATGCGCGTGTCGCGCTGGGAAAAGTCCCAAGAGCTGCGTTCGGGCAAGGTGACGCTGTGGGATCACTGCTTCGAATTGCCGCACGTGCATCTCGACGCCGAACGTCCGACGCAGGAGTCGGTTTCCATCGGCAAAGCGACGCACAAGCTGAAACTGCCGGCCAACGACCCGCTGGAAATTTACGATTATCCCGGAGCGTACGCACAGCGTTTCGACGGCGTCGATGCGGGGGGCGGCGACAAGGCGGCCGACCTCGAGAAGATCTTCAAAGACAACAAGCGCACCGTCGCCATCCGCATGGAGCAAGAGGCGGCCCAGGCGATCATCGTGCGCGGCTCGAGCAACTGCCGGCAATTTTCGGCCGGGCATAAGTTCACGCTCGAACGCCATTACGAAGCCGACGGCTCGTACGTCCTCACCACGATCGACCATAGCGCCACGGCGTCGGCGGGGGGTCGGAGCGGGGCGGATTCGTCGGTCGCGTATCAAAATCACTTTACGTGCATCCCGATTTCGCTGCCGTATCGTCCGCCGCAAACGACGGAGAAGCCGTTCATCGCCGGTCCGCAAACGGCGGTCGTCGTCGGCATTCCGGGCGAGAAGATCTTCTGCGACAAATATGGCCGAGTGAAAGTGCAGTTCCACTGGGACCGCAAGGGCAAGAAAGACGCCGACAGCTCGTGCTGGGTGCGCGTCTCGCAAAACTGGGGCGGAGCGAACTGGGGCGGCATGTTCATTCCGCATGTGGGGCATGAAGTCATCGTCGAGTTCGAGGAAGGGGATCCGGATCGGCCGATCGTCACGGGCCGCGTTTACAACGCCGAATGCATGCCGCCGCTCGCTCTGCCTGCGAACAAGACCAAGAGCGTGATCCGCGACCACGGCGGCAACGAGATCATCATGGAGGGCGAAGCCGGCAAGCAGCAGATCCGCCTCCATTCGCCCAAGCACGAAACCACCATGACGATGGGCAACAGCTTCAACCTGTCGACGCTGAGCCATTACATCGCCCACATCGAAGGCAGCAACGAGTGGGAGATTTTCGAAAACAGCAACAACAAAATCCATGGCGACTTCAAAGTCGAAATCGGCAAGAACTGGACCGACGTCATCGCCGGTTGGGCTCACAAAACCACCGTCGGCCTGACGACGCAAATCATCCTCGGCGGCAAGGTCGATATGATCAGTCCTTATGAGCGAAAACAGGTCGCCGGCTTTTCGCAAACCGGCATTTTCGGCTGGAAGCGCGAAGTGATCGGCGGGGCGACGAAGTCGATCCTCGGCGGCGATAAGACCGAAATCATTCGCGGCACCACCACGAAAGTCCACGTCGGCAAGGCCAAAGACTATTTCAGCGGCGACCTCGACGAAGACAGGCCCAATCGCCGCGAACTGGCCAAAATCGCCAAGGCCATGCACAACAGCGCCGAGACCATGGTCGAGGCGAACAAGAAAGTCAAGACCGGCGGCGACGCCCTCGATAAGGCGACGAATATGTTCTGGGACGCCGAAACCGACGCCGAGATCCACGCCGCCGGCGAAGCCCGCATCAAAGCGACGGACATGATCATGGAAGGGCATCAAGAGATCAAGAAGTGCGGTAAATATAAGGCCACGACCGGCAGTTATGTCGTCAATAACGGAGCGTTTTCGGTTAAGTAAATCCGCGGAACCGTCGGCTGTGAGCGATCGGCTGTTGGCTTTTTTGGTTCCAACCCAGCCAACAGCTTACAGCCGACAGCCGACAGTCTCATCTCGCATTCGAGTCTGCCCTAAGAGTTTTCGGCTATGCGTATCGCGACGGATGAAACGGTGCTGGTCGGCTGGATCGTCAACAAGATCCGCCCGCCGCAGCTCGCCGCCACCTTCATCGTGAAGGGGACGTACAAGCTTCGCCCCGGTCAGCCGGCCACGCGCGAAGGCGTCGAGCTGGAGCCGTTCGCGGGCGACGTCCATCACGACGAGGACGACGCCAAGAGCCTCAAATACGCCTCCGATTTCGCCCCGATGAAACCGCGTGCCGATCTGCTGCTCGTCGGCTCGGCTCATGCTCCCGGGGGCGTGCCGGTGCGGTCGGTCAACGTTCGCTTCGGGCTCGGGGAGTTTTCGAAGAGCATCGAAGTCCTCGGCAATCGCACGTGGGAGAGTTCGTTTTCGAGCAAGACATCGCCGGCCGAGTTGTTCGCGGCGTTGCCCCTCGTTTACGAAAACGCTGCCGGGGGAGCGAAGGACGATCGCAACCCGGTCGGCAAAGCGTTCAAGACGACGCCGCCGAACTTGACGATCCGCGCTCGCGCCGGGGCCGCGCCGAACTCCGATCCGGTCGGTTTCGGTCCGCTCGCTCCGGGCTGGGATCCGCGGAACAAGAACCTCGGCACATACAACAAGAAATGGCAGCAAACGCGTTGGCCCTGGTTCCCCGACGACTTCGATTGGGGCCATTTCAACGCCGCCCCGCGCGATCAACAGCTCGACGCCTTTCCCCGCGGCGACGAAGAGATCACGCTCGAGAATCTGCACCCCAAGCATGCCCTTTACAAATCGCGCCTGCCGGGCGTGCGGGCTCGTTGCTTCTTCTCCGAGAAAGTCCCTGGCGGCGGCGAACGCTTCCGCGAAGTGTCGCTCAAGATCGACACCATCTGGATCGACGCCAACGAGGAAAAGCTGATCGTCGTTTGGCGCGGCGACGCCGAAGTGCGGACGCTGAAGACGAAGGAGCTGCAAGACGTTCTCGCCGTCACCGAACCGCTCGCCGAGGCGCCGCGCTCGGCCGAGCATTATCGCAGCGTTCTCCGGGAGATGTTCGTCGAAAAGGCGGATCCGAAGGAGGTCGAGCGGGCGGCGAAAGTGGCGGCGGCTTGGGGAGCGTTCGACGTCGAGATGGCCGAAATGAAGACCGATTTCGCGGCCATGGGCGAAGAAGCCAAACAACTGATGGCCGAAGCGGATCAAGCCGTGGGCGGCCTGCGCGGCGAGTTTCTCGCCGACGGCATGGAAGCCAAGTTCGTCGATCTGCCTCCCGTTCCCGAGCCGACCGAACCCGCCGGCGCCGAACTTGCGAATTTCCTCGCCTCGCTGAAGGTTCAACCCGCCGCGGCCGAAGCCGCCGAGTTCGGCGCGAACCTGGCCAACATCCAGGCCGCCGAACTTGCCCTGGCGGCCGCGGCGGTCCGCGAAGTTGAGTTCGACCGCCTGTTCGCCGAGAACTTTCCCGAGGACATTGTCTGGACGCGCGACCTCGTGAAGGCCGCCCCCGCCGACGCTCTTGTCAACGCGAATCTCGTGGGCCTTGATCTCTCCGGATTAAATCTCGCAGGCGTCAATTTGAATGGAGCCCGCCTCAACGCCGCGAATTTGGCCAAGGCGAATCTTCAAGGCGCGAAGCTCCGCGACGCCGACCTGCGGAAAGCCAACCTCGCCGAAGCCGACCTCACCGGCGCCCTGCTCGACGACGCCGACCTGAAAGAAGCGAATCTCGCCGGCGCGAAGGTGGCCGGGGTGTCGATCCGCGACGCGTCGCTCTCGGGCCTCGTGTTGGCCGGGCTCGATTTTTCGGGCTGCCAGGGGAGGGCCGCCGATTTCTCCCAGTCGAAATTGCCAGGGGCGAAGTTCGTCGGGGCGATGCTCGAAGTCGCCGACTTCAGCGGTTGCGATCTCAACAAGGCCGATTT
>JBAXFO010000311.1:0-5997 GCA_037139885.1 Planctomycetota bacterium | reverse complement strand
CCGCCAGCGGCGTGTTCGCGTATTCGGCGGGCATGTGTTGGCGTCCCGCAATGACGACCAGGCCGCCGCGATTGGCGACGAATTCCTTGATCCACTCCAACTGGTCTTTCTTCAGATACTCGGCCGCGACGTCTCCCAAAACGATGACGTTGTACTTCGCTTCGAAGAACTTGTCGCGCTGTTTGGGGAACTCATCGAGAAACGGCGGGCCCGATTTCGCCACGGACGGGTCGGCGTTCACGAGCAAGAACGTCGGCTCGATCCGCTTGTCGCGAAGCAGTGCGGCTTGCAAAAATTTGTACTCGAAGCGGGGCGAATGCTCGACGACGAGAACCTTGATCTTGCGGTCGATGACGCGAACTTCGCGTTCGACGGAATCTTTGAACGTGTCGCTACCTTTGAGTTGGATCGTCGTCGTCAGCTTGAGGGTTTCGTCGCCGCCGATGCCTTTGGGAATTTGGAACGTGAGATTCTCACGAAGGTCTTCCCCCGCCTCGACCGGCAGTTCTTTGCGAGCGACGACCTTGCCGCCGAGATTGACCGTGACTTCGACCGTCCCCTTTTTCAAACCTTGCGAACGCCAGTGGACGGGCAGGGTGATGGAATCTTCCGCGAAGACGCTCTGCGGGGCGGCCACATCCCGCAGCCGCAAACTGCCCGCGTCCGAAGAGCCGACGCCATAAATGTGCAGCGGCACGCCATGTTCCACGGCCTTGTCGGCGACTTCGGAGAGCGTGTATTTGCTGGCGGTGTCGCGGCCGTCGGTGATGAGGACGATGGCCGCGGGGGGATCGCCGTCCTTGCGTTCGAGGACGCCGAGCAGCGAATCGGCGAGCAGGGTCGTCGGTTCGTTGGCTTTGAAATTGGCGAGCAGCCGTTGCGTCGGGTCGCCGCTGTCCCCCTCTTCTTGCAGGCCGCGAACGTAAGAGCCGAAGAGGTACGTCCGCAATGGGCCGACCTTTTCAAGGCGTTTCACGAGATCGAGGCTGGTGTTTTTCAAGACCCCTTCCACCATGGTCTGGCGCGAGGGATCTTTCGGGATGTCGGGCGACAGGTCGACCTTCTTGAGGGGCGTGTTCAGAGGGACTTTGCCCAGCGCGAGGGCGACGCGAGCCTGGTCGTCGGGCGTGACGCGGCGGTCGTGTTGCGTCAGGCTTTGGCTGTTGTCGACCATGACGACGACGCCGCGCAGGCGTTCGCCTTCGAATTCCGCGAGCAACATGGGCCGGCACAAGAGGAACAGCAAGATGGCGAACAAGCCGATGCGAAGGAACGCGATCGCAATCCGTGTCGGCGCGTTGAGCTTCGCCCGCTCTTGCAGATAGAGGTAAATGACGAGGGCGCCCAGGGCGACGAGCAAAAGCGCCCCGGCCCACCACGGAATGAGCCCGCGAAAGTGGAGTTCGGCCGTCTGCAGCCGAGTTCCCGGCGGAGCGTCGACAGCCAGCATCCGGATCAAAAAGTCCATGCGAACCTTTCCTTCGTAGGATCGACCGAAAAATCGATCCCGAGAACTAATACGCCCGCCCGCAAACCCAGGCGAGCCACGATTCGCCGACCGTCAGCGCCAGCACGGCCAACAGGATCCACAACGTCCACTCGCGCTGAAAGCGATCGAGGCCGCTCGACACATTCATGTCGCCCCCCGCCGTCAGGTGAAAGGGCCGAAAGCCGAGACGCCCATCGATCTGCTCGTCGCTCAGCGTTTCCAGGTTTTGGCTTTCGCGCAAATCGGGGATGAGCGCGAGCGGAATGCCGATTTCGGCCACGGATTCTTGCTGCGTGGCCGCACGCGCCAGCAGGCGATAAACGCCCGCATGCGCAAGCTCGGGAAGCGGCAGAATTTGCCGCTTGTCTTTGACGTTCGGCAGCCCGAGCCGCAGAGTCGCGCCGCTCGGCGTTTGCAGGCTGTAATTGCGTAGTTCTTTGTCCTGGGGATACCAGGTCATCGCCTGCCCGGCCACGCCGTTCATTTCTTGCGTCTGCTCTTGCAGCAAATGGGCGATCAGCGTCTGCACGAAGGGAATGAACTCGACGCTCAGCGGCAAATCGCACCAGGAGGGATCGGCCGCGGTCGCGAGCAAAACGACTTCGCCATTATCGACTTTCTTGCGGGCGATGGCCGGGCTGCCGTTGTTGAAACGCAGGACCGTTTCGGAGGTCGGCGTGTTCCCCTGTTCGGTCTTGCCCTCGATGAGATCCAGGGCCTTGTTCGCCTGGACATCGTTGAAGCCGGCGAAATAGCGGTCTTCTTTGAACTTCAAAAACGCAGGCAGATTGAACGTGCCGCGATCGAGGCGGGCGGGCTTCTTCGGATCGAATTCGCGGATCTTGGCGATGGACATCGGCAGCAAATCGCCAAAGACGCGGTTATACGCTTCGGCCTGGGTGTTATCGCCCGGAATGATGACGAGCCCACGACCTTGCCGCACCCAGTTCCGCAAGTCGCCGACGAAATCGCTCGGCAGATTGGCGCGGCGGCCGGCTCCCTCGGGGCGCTTCTCGTCCGCCGTCACCGCGACATTGACCAGGAACACAAGATCGGTTTTGACGAGCAAAGCCGGGGTCGCCAGACGCGGTTCGACTTCGCGCATCTGCAGAAAGTAGCGGCCGCGTTCGCTGTCTTTGATGGGCAGCAGGGCGTGGTTGAGAAAGTAGCTGGACGACTTGGAGATGTCCCGATCGGCGCCGCCGTTGATCACCAGGACATTGACCGTATCGCGTACCGGAATGACCTGGTCGTAGCGGTTGTCGCCCGGCAGATCGTCGTGCTTGATGCGCGCGGTGAGGACGCGGGGGCCCGCCTTCTCGAATTTCGCCGACAGCGTCACGGGCCGTGTTTCGCCTGGCTTGAGCGACCCGATCGTTTGCGTCTCGGTGCGTTCTTTGTCTTCCCCCTTCACGCTCGCGTCGCCGGTGAGAGAGATGACCAGATCGTGCAGTTCTTCCGTTCCCGTGTTGCGGACGAGAACCGCGAAACCGATGCGTTCGCCGGGGCGGGGGATGCCCGCTTGCGGCGTGATGCCGACGATGGCGGCGTTCTTCGGCGTCCGGTTCCCGCAGCGCACCAGATAGATGCCGGCGCCGTTTTTAATCTCTTTGAGCTCGCTCAGTAGCCCTGCCGATTGCTGTTCCCAGCCGAGCTTTTGCATGTCGCTGAACAGGTAAAGTTCCTTGTTCGGCAGTTGGCCGCGTTCGAGGACGGCTTTCGCTTCGCGGATGGCGGGGAACAGATCGGTCGCCAGGCTGCTGATTTCGATCCCCTCTTGCACGATCTTGCGGCCATCTTCGAGATTGCTGGGCGAACGCGGTCCGACGACGGCGGCCCGATCGGAGCTGGCGATGATTTGCACGGTCGAATGAGGCGGCAGGTTGTCGATGATTTCCGCCGCAGCCGCTTTGGCGCGCTCGAGAACGGAGATGGCGCCGTCGCTTGCGCCCATGCTGTAGGAAACGTCCATGATGAAGACGGCATCGACGGCGTCTCCCCGCCCGGTGCCGCGCGCCGCCGAGGAGACAGGCCGCGCCATCGCCAGGGCGAGCATGGCCAGCACCAGGCAGCGCAGCAGCAAGAGCAAGAGTTCCTGGAACTTCAGACGCCGACTCGTTTGCTCGACGCTCGTGAGCAGGAACTTCATCGCCGCCCACGGCACCGTGCGGTAGCGGCTGCGGAAAAAGAAGTGCAGCGCGATCGGTACGGAGACCGCCGCAGCGCCGAACAACATCCAAGGAGCAAGGAAACCCATATCGACTTCTCGCGCTGTTGAGCCGCCGCGGCTCGAGCTTATTTCAACTTCACTTGCAGCCGCCGCGCCAAATACCCGGTCACCGTCTCGGCGAGCGGTTTGCCGGTGTTGACCAGCACATAATCGCAGCGATTGCGTTCGCAGCCCGATTGCAACTCCGCCAGATACTTCTTAAGAGCCCGCATGTAGGCTGGCTGAATGAGGTGCGGCCGCGTCAAAACTTCGCGTTTCTCTTCCATGCCCTCGAACTTGATGTTGCCGTCAAACGGAAAATCGAGTTCGTCTGGATGCATCACGTGGAATACGACGACTTCATGCCCCTGAAAGCGCAGAAACTGAAGGCCCTGCAAAATGGTGTCCACGTCATCGAAGCAGTCGGAAATCAAAAACACCAGACCGCGGCGGCGCACTTGCTGCGCGAGAGTTTGCAGCAGCGGGCCGATCGATGTCTTGTCCCGCGGCTCGACGGCGCCGAGCGTCGCGAGGATCGTGTTGATGTGCCCCATCTGACCCGAGACGGGCAACCGCTCGCGAAATTTGTCGTCGAAGATCGACAGGCTGGCGCAATCGCGCTGATGGATGACGAGGTACGCCAGCGTCACCGCGAGCACCTTGCCGATCTCCAGTTTGTTGCGGTCCCCTTCGCCGTATTGCATCGATTTGCTGGCGTCGAGCACGATGTGAGCGAGGAAGTTGGTTTCTTGTTCGTATTGCTTGATCGTGTAACGTTCGGAGCGGCCGTAGCTTTTCCAGTCGATGTGGCGGGTGTCGTCGCCGGGGACGTATTCGCGGTGCTGCACGAACTCGACCGAGAACCCGCGATAGGGGCTTTTATGGTCGCCGACGCGCAGCCCCTCGACGATGGTGCGCGCCTTGAACCCCAGCGCCTCGGCGCGGGCGATGACGTTCGGCTGTAAATACGCTGCCATTGCAAAAACCCGTGTAAGGGCGACCTCGGGGACTCGCCCCGGATGAGACGGAGGGTTAGCGCCGCGAACGCAGAAAGACCTCACGTCCCGAAAGAAGCGTTCGATCTTGTCGGCGCCGAACCGGAGACCGATCGGCGCCGAGGATCGCGTGGGAGACGTGGGCCCAAGTCGCAAGCCTTCCTTAGGCCGCGACGGCCTTCGCGACAGTCTTGAGCAGGCGCTCGATCACATGCTCGACGGTGATGCCTTCGCTTTGGGCCGCGAAATTGCAAATGATGCGGTGCCGCAAAATCGGCAAGGCCACGGCGGCGACATCGCTCGTCGAAACGTGGCTCTGGCCTTGCAGAATCGCATGCGCCTTGGCCGCGAGAATCAAGTTCATGCTCGCCCGCGGCCCCGCGCCCCAGGTCAGCCACTTGGTGACGAAGTCCGCCGCTTCCGGCGTGCCCGGTCGCGTCATGCGCGTCAAACGCTTCGCGAAATCGAACACATGGTCGGCCACCGGCACGCGGCGCACGATCTGCTGGAGCCGCAGAATCTCTTCCGCATGCAACACTTTCGTGACCGTGTTTTGCACGTCCGAAGTCCCTTGCCGCATGATGAGTTCTTCTTCGGCCGCGGTGGGATATTCCACCTTGATCATGAACAGAAAGCGATCGAGCTGAGCTTCGGGGAGCGGATACGTTCCTTCTTGCTCGATGGGGTTCTGCGTGGCGAGAACGAAGAACGGGCTCTTCATCGGGTAATCGGTGCCGCCGATGGAGGCCTTGCGTTCCTGCATCGATTCCAAAAGGGCGGCCTGAGTCTTCGGAGGCGTACGGTTGATTTCGTCGGCCAGCACGATGTGCGCGAACAGCGGCCCGGGGAGGAACTTGAACATGCGCTGCCGGGTGACCGGGTCGTCCTGAATGACTTCCGTGCCGGTGATGTCGGTGGGCATCAGATCGGGCGTGAACTGGATGCGTTTGAAGCTGAGGTCCAGCGCCTGCGACAGCGTGCTGACCATCAGCGTCTTCGCCAGCCCGGGAACGCCCACCAGCAAGGCATGGCCACGACAAAAGATGGCCATGAGGAGTTCGTCCAGCACGTTCGTCTGGCCGATAATGATTTTGCCGATCTCAGCCTTCATCAATTTGTGAGCGGAACGGAGCTGTTCGAGAGCTTGTTGGTCGGACGCGCCGACGGCGGCTGTTGTCATGGCGAGAAAACCTACGCAGGTGGGAAAAGGGGGGCAGTTTCGGCTGGCGGTTAGGTCATCGTACCCGAGCATCCCACCGATTCAAGCGAAAAGCCGATCCTTCGATCCTTCCTTGCCGAGGTTT
>JBAXFO010000310.1:0-5998 GCA_037139885.1 Planctomycetota bacterium | reverse complement strand
CGAAGTCCTTTAAGGAGCGTGGTTCTCAGAATAGCTGCTGGCGGGGTCGTATGATCGGGAAGAAAGGCGACGCGGATTGCGCAAATGCGTGCGCGATCAACCGGCCGACTTCACATCAAGACTCGTGCGTTTGAAAAGTCGAAGGCGATTGCCCGGGCAATCGCTCCGGGGTCCCGAGGCGATTTCGTCCATCAGGGTGCGAAGCAAGAACACTCCACGACCGCCGATACGGAGTTCGCCAGGCGGAAGCTGAGGCACGGCGGCGATGTCGAAAGGCCGACCCTGGTCGAGAAAATCGAGAACCACGCCGTCGGCGCGAACTTCTAGAAGGATCTGCATCTCCGCTTGCGGCATCTCGCGATGGGCATGACGAACGATATTGGTGACCGCTTCCCCCGTCGCCAAAACCAGGGCGTGCAGGAAGGAACGTTCGAAGTTGCAAGCCTGACAAACCGCTTCGACGAACGTGCGAGCGACGGACAACATCCGCAGGTCGCTGGGAAGTGTCAGTGCGAACATCGGGCGATTCATGGAACTCTCCGCCATTCCTGAGAAACCCGAATCCATTCAGGCTTCATGAATCGCCCCAAGAGCGGTCGCCGACGCGCTTCGAGACGATTCATCCCCACCATAGCTCATATGTTGCGTCGGGGCAATGCGATCTGGGAATGCGGGTGCCTAGAGATAGGCAAACGGGATCGCTTTCGCGAGATTGGCCATGAGGATGCCGTGTACGGATGGACAAAATGCCTCCGCAGCTGAAGCGAGGAAGGCCGAGTCCTTGACAACTTTAACAATTTTTGAAAATGAAGCTCCGGTTCATTACCCTGGAATGACGTATGCAATGTTGGGAGGCGCGGAAAAGGACTCGGTCTCAAGGTCGAAGGCGATATGTTGGACATTTGTATCGTTTTATGACCTCATGAAGGCGGGACAGTTGTTCAAAACGCCGCGTTGGGAGCCGAGCGAATCTCCGCGGAACCGGTGGTCGAGACTGGATTTAGAGCGGGAAAACCGGGAAATGTTGCCGTTTGCGGCGAACTTAGGGTTATAATAGAGCAGTTCGAAAGGCCAGCCGGTTCCGGCGAGCGATTCGGGCGCGCTTCGCCAGCCGTCGAACTGCGGTTTTTCGTTGACTCCCGTTGCACGAACAAATTGTTGCCGTCGTTGTCTGTTGTGGATACCACCTGGTTTCATAGGTGCCGCCATGCCATTAGATAAAATTCGTAGTCACGGCAAGCCGTTCGATAATGCGGCGGAGGAGACGCTCATGATTTCTCCAGCCGCTCTCGAAGGCCCTCACGATCTCGAACCCCTCGTCGACGGCAATTCCGAAGGTCACCTCCATGAGGACAATAGCAACGGCCCCGACGACGCACTCGGTCTCTATCTGAAACAGATGGGGGCCATCCCGCTTCTGAATCGGTCGCAAGAGCTCATCTTGGCGGAGAAGCTGGAGCGCGTCCGCGATCGTTATCGCCGAGCGGTCTTTTTCGCGTGGACGAATCTTTCCAAAATTCACGATCTCTTTCGCCGGGTTCAAGACGAAGCGATCCCGATCGACCCCGTCATCGACGTTGTGACCAGCTTGCTCCGCGCCAAGAGCGAAATCGTGGCGCGGATGCCGGCGCATCTTCGCAGCGTCAAGAAACTTCTCGATAGCTCAACCGACAGCTTCCGCAACTGGCTGCGGACATCGTCGGCGGCGGGCAAGCTGCGTGTCGGACGCGATTTCGCGCGTCAGCTTCGCAAGGCCGTGGGGCTCGTGGAAGAGCTGTCGCCGCGAACCGAGTATTTGGACACCTTGGTGCAGGAATTCAAGATCGTCGTTCGCGAATTGCTCGAACGCGAACAACAAGCGGGCGCGACGGGGCGTTCGCAGAAGGCCCGGGATCTGCAAACGCGGGCGATCAAGGAATTGCGCAATGACAT
This sequence comes from Planctomycetota bacterium, assembly GCA_037139885.1. GTDB lineage: Bacteria > Planctomycetota > Planctomycetia > Gemmatales > Gemmataceae > JAIEPT01. Next base: position 4,066 of record JBAXFO010000310.1, on the reverse strand, counting down.
GGTGGCGCTCAAGATCACTCCCGAGCAGGCCCAGAAATTGTTGCGGGTGATGCTGCGTCGTCAGAAGGCGTTTCAAAAAGTGCGGATGGACTTGGCCGAGGCGAATCTGCGGCTGGTTGTGTCGATCGCCAAGAAATATCGCGGCCGGGGTTTGGCGTTCGGCGATTTGATTCAAGAAGGCAACCGCGGGCTCATGCGTGCGGTCGATAAATTCGAACACCGCATGGGCTTCAAGTTCGGCACGTACGCGACATGGTGGATTCGCCAAGGCATTCAGCGCGCTCTCGCCGATCATGCTCGGACGGTGCGCGTACCCTGTCATCAAGTCAGCATGCTCGCCGCCATGGAGCGCATCCGCGGGGAACTCCTGGGACGCACGGGTCGCGATCCAGGCATCGAAGAACTCGCCCTCGCTCTAGGGATCTCGGCCGAAGAGACCAAAGCGCTGCGAACGGTTTCCCGCATCCCGCTCAGCCTGCAAGAGCCTATGGGGGACGCGACGGAACGGCCGCTCGAAGAAGTGATCAACGATCCACGGGCCGAGAACCCGGGCGAAAACGTCGACCAAACGTTGCTCCGCGACCGCATTGCCGAGGTGCTTCGCTCCCTCACGCCCCGGGAACGGGAAGTCGTCGAACTTCGCTTCGGTCTTAAAGACGGCCAGCCGCGGACGCTCGATGAAGTCGCCCGCTGTTACGGGATTACGCGCGAACGCATCCGCCAAATTGAAGCCCGCAGCCTCGTCAAGTTGCGTCAGCCGACGCGCAGTAAACGTCTCGAAGGTTTCGCGGAAGACGCCCCGCGTCGGTAAAACTCACGTAGCGCAGATCCTGCCAGGAGGCGAAGCCCACGTGGGCTTCGCCAGTTGCTCAGCCCGCCCTGCAAACAATTTTTATCGTCCCGAAACTGAAATGTGCTCGGTCGCGACGCGTACGCGATAAACGCCGCTCGACGCGTTGTTCCAGGGACTCGGGATTACCTGCAAATACAACCGCCCCTCCTCGGTCGCCGTGGCTTCATGGCGCTCGCCGATCATAAACACCCGCCCCGATTCGCCGATACGGCCCACCAAAGCCCCGGCCAAAAACGCTCCGCCCTTGCCCGGCGTGTTATACCCTCGCGGCTGGGCGACATATTGCCCCGGCGTTTGCGGCCACAAGTCGACGTTGCCTTCGCTGGTGATCGTGATGCGCAGTTGCGAATCGACGGCGATGCCGGTGTCGAACCATTGGTCGAGCGAACTGCCGAATTTGGCTGAGTCAATGGCGATTTCAGTGTCGCCCCGTTGTCCGCGAAGTTGCAGACTGCGGACATCGCTGAGCTTAAGAAGCTGCTCGCCGAACAGCGGCGAGTGCGCCTTGATGGTCGGCGACGCGATCTTGCCGACGACGGGGAAGTCGCGCGTCTGCACGACATCTTCCGCGCGAAGTTTGAGAACCTCCGGCGGCGCCTTCTCCGCGATGCGAATGAGCAGCGATTGCGCCCGCTTGGCCACTTCCAAATCCGGGCTGTTCGCGGCTTTCTGCAGGGCAGGATACGCCCAGTGGCCGATCTGCAGGAGGTCTTTGCTGGCGTCCTCACGTTGCTTGAACGCCTCGCTGGCCAGATTGCGAACGGCGTCGTCGATTTGCTTTTCCATTCCCTCGGGCAGATGCAAACCCATATCGATGCGGCGAATGTCATCGGTCGGGATGGTTAATTTTCCGTATTTCGTCGTCACCTCGATGGTCTCTTGAAGCACATTCATGCGAACGACGGAACCATCGGCGAACCGCACTTCGGCAAGCCGCGGTCCATTCTTCGGCGGCGACTGAGCGGCAGCGGTCGAAACGAACGAGACTGCCAGGACGAGAGCAAGCGAGCGCTTCATGAACGGCCTCCGGGCGAGAATTGGAATGCGCCGCGGCAAGGGGAGATGACATTGCCGCGAATGGGCCACGTGTTTGTATTAGAACAAATTCCGGCGCACGAGTGAAAGAGCAAATCGGCGCTTCGCCAAGCCTCAGGCGAACCAAACCGTCACTGCGGCGAAGCCCCTTTCACATCCATACGCAGCGAATACAACCCCTTGCCCCCGGTGATGAACAGCGTCTGCCGATCGCGGCCGCCGAAACAGACGTTGGTCGCACTGACAGGAACATCGATCTGGGCCACTTTCATGCCTTGTTTGTCGAACACCATCACGCCTTTGCGAGTCAGATAGACGTTGCCGAAGTCATCGATGGTCATGCCGTCGGAGCCCTGGCTGCAAAACAGGCGGCGGTTCGCGACGCCGCCGTCGGGTTGAATGTCGTAGGCATAAATCTTGCTGTCTCCGATATCGGCGACGTAGAGGATCTTGCCGTCGGGAGTTCCAACGATGCCGTTCGGCTGTTTGTAATCGCCATCGAGTCGGCTCAGTTTGCCGGCGGGCGATAGGTAAAGAAGGCTGCGCGGGCTTTCTTCGGGGCCGCGTTTCCAGTAGCCGCGCTTGTAGAACGGGTCGGTAAAGTAAACGCCGCCGCTGGGATGGATCCAGACGTCATTGGGGCCGTTGAGGAGTTTTCCCTCGAAATTTTTGACGACGACGGTGTGTTTGCCGGTGGCGATATCGATCTTCCAGAGTTCGTTTTTCTCATCCGCGCAGGCCCAGAGCGCTCCGGACTTATCGAAGCTGAGCCCATTGGAGCGGCCGGCGTGCTCGAGGAATGTGGTGAGCTTGCCGTCGACGCTCCATTTGTGAATGCGATCGTTGGGTTGATCGGTGAAGTAGATGTTCCCTTCGGCGTCGCAGGTGGGGCCTTCGGTGAAGAGAAAACTTTCGGCGAGCACATCGGCTTTTTTGCCGTCGGCGCTTTTGGCGGGATTTTGTGCGGCGGCGCGCCCGCACGTCAAGACAACAACGAGTAGAGCGGCAAAACGGGACCAAACCATGGGAATTCTCCTTGGAGAGCGGAATCAGACCACGCCGGGTGGTTTCTGATGGGTGGTGGAAGGATGTAAATATTTGGGAGTAAAGCGACGCCAAAAGTTGCCGATGAACGAACCGAGAAAACCGCCCACGAGGATGAGCGGGACCATGGCTTCAATCGGCGTTTCGAGGGCTCCGTTGCCGGGCTGAACCTTTTGCGCGATCATGCCGCCGAGAGTGGCCCCGGCGAGGAAGCCGAGAACGCTACTGCGGAAGCAGGCGACGAGGGCGAAGACGATGCCCGCGGCGGCCATGGCGTCGACGCTTTGATCCAGCGTGTAGCCCCCCGCGAGTCCCATGGTGAGCGCCAGCATGAGCTGGGTCAAGAAAAGCTGAAAATCGGCTTCGGCGAGGTAAGGATTGATATCGGGAGGGGGCTCGGCCAGATCCAGCGCGACGTGCGGCGTTTCGCCGGACAGAAGCTGTGTGAGCTGGGCGGCCGTCGGATCGACGCGGCCCGAATCGACACGCGCGGCCTCGCGCGAAACGAGGAGGTCGCGGTTCGGTCCGGAATTGGCGGAACGCAACGCCGTCGCTCCGAGTTCGGGATCGAAACCGAGGTCGTGGAGAAACGTGCGGGTCGGACCTTCCGGAGCGGCGAGAAGAGCCAGCAAAATGTGCGCGGAGCCTGCTCGCGATTCTTGCGCAATCCGGGCCAGATCGATCGCGGAGTTGAGCGCTTGCGTGGCTCGTGGCGTCAAATAAATCGCCTCCGTCATCGGTCCCGGCTTCGTCTGGGCAAAGAGTTGTTCGAGCTTTTCGAGAATCTCCGCGGGGGGAATTTCCTGTTTGAGGAACACGTTCGCGACTTCGGCCGAGCCTTCGCGGAGCAGCCCGCTGAGAAGATGTTCGCTGGCTAAATGATCGTGGTCGAAGCGCTGCGCTTCCTGGTACGCCAGCAGAATCGCACGCCGGGCCTGACCGGTGAATCGCTCAAATTGAGGGGCTGGCTCCATGATCTTGATTGTATCCGACGCAACCGCTTCAGTTCCAACATGGCGATCGTCCCTTGGCTTCTATAATTTTTGGAGGCGGCCGCGACGCAGTGACGGCGGGAACCTTTCGTACCGAAGACGTGTCCGACCGTTGTCGCAACGATTCGAACGAGGTGTAGGC